>JAUVON010000187.1 GCA_030599175.1 Desulfobulbaceae bacterium
AAGCTGAAAGAAACACGTATACGCTGGTCCCTTTTCCGTTTCGGTATAAAAACTACCAACAATTATTTTGTCAGCCTTGGCCCTTTTATTGTCTTTATTTATGGCGGATACCTGGTAATGCAAGGCGAACTTGCACTGGGTTCCATGGTGGCCTTCCTTTCAGCCCAGGAAAAACTCTATGACCCCTGGAAAGAATTAATTGCATTTTATCAAACATATCAGGATGCCTCGATCCGCTACACCCGCACCATGGAGTATTTCGATACACCGCCCGAGTTCCCATTCGAAATTCCAGTGGCTACTCCCAAAAAATTAAGTAATGAGATTGAGGTCAGTGACCTTTTTTTTCAGACATCAGATGGTCATACATTACTGAAAGGGGTCAGTTTCTCTCTTGCCGGAGGTGAACATCTTGCTATAGTCGGATTTTCTGGCAGTGGTAAAAGCACTCTTGTCCAATGCATCGGAAAAATGTACCAGTATAGCGGAGGATCCATCACCATTGGAGGCCGGGAAGTCTCCTCCCTCAGCAAGGCGGAAATCATCGAAAACGTCGGCTACATTTCCCAAAACCCGTTCATTTTTACCGGTTCAATAAAAGAGAATCTCCTTTATGCCCACCAGGCAATGCTGCCCGCAGCCTCCGACAACCAGCAGAATAGTGAAAACAAAGAGAAACCTGATCTTGACAGAATGATCCTGGTTCTCCAGCAGGCGGGTCTCTTTGTCGATGTCCTGCGCTTTGGTCTCGACAGTTTTATCAATCCTGATGACCAGAAAATGATCGATACAATTATCCGTATACGGATGTCATTCAGAGAAAATTTTGGCGACAGGATGCGCAACTATGTCGAATTCTTTGACCAGCATTCCTACCATTTAAACTCAAGCGTTTCAGAAAACATAGTTTTTGGAACAGCAACGAATAAAAACTTTGGTCATCATCTCCTGCCTGAAAACACTCAATTCAAAAATTTCCTGCAGATGGCAGATCTCCTCCAACCGCTCTTTAACCTGGGGGTAGAACTCGCCGAACAAGCTATCGACATTCTTGGCGGAGTTGATACGTTAGACATCTTTTTCGAAAACAGTCCTGTACCGGCAGATAAGCTGGAAGAGTGCCAGCACATCCTGAACCATCTAAAAAAGAAACCACCATCTTCACTCCCCCAAAAAGAACAGGTCTTTCTCCTCAGCCTGGCCCTTAATTTCACACCGTCTATCCATACCATGATACCATTAAGAGAGGATTTCAAAGAGATCATTCTTTCTGCCCGGGACAAATTCCCACAATGGTGTGCCAAGGTGGCTCCAGGCCTGTTTCTTTTTTATGATGAAAAAAGTTACATCCATGGCCAATCCATTCTCAATAATATCTTCTTTGGCAAAATTAAATCTGACCTGGCCCATGCCCAGGAGAAGATAAACCAGGCAATCATTCATCTCCTTATTGAAGAGGACTGTATGGAACAGATTGCCTCAATTGGTATGCATTTTCAAGTTGGCAGCACCGGAGACAGGTTATCAGGCGGACAGCGGCAGAAACTGGCCATTGCCAGAGTACTGATAAAACAACCTGCCGTTATCATAATGGATGAAGCTACATCGGCTCTTGACAACAAGTCACAGAGCAGGATTCAACGGCTCATAGAAACAAGATGGAAAAAGAAGCGGACAGTCATTGCTGTTATCCACAGGCTTGACACTATTAGTACTTTTGATAAAATTGCTGTAATGAAGACGGGGAAAATTGTAGAATGGGGCACTTACTCTGATCTTATTGACAAGAAAGGGATACTCTATGAGCTCATTTACGGAAGGAAATGACCAGGTTCCTCAGATGCAGAAAAACCTGGAATTACTAAAAGGATTGCCTTTTTTTTCTCCTTTTCCAATTCAGGCACTGAAAATACTGGCTCTTCTCGCTACCAGGGGAGATTTTCTGCCGGGAGATCTTCTCTATGAAGAAGGTGATGACCCTCACAGAGCCTACCTGATTCTCCATGGCAAGCTGGCACTTAAAGCAAATGGCGATGACAACAAACCTGTAACAATTCAGCAGTTCAGGGATGGAGATTTCCTTGGATCACTGTCTCTCCTCGGTAGTATGCCTGCACTTTTTGATCTGACGAGTGAAACAGAAACGTCTGTACTGACACTTAGCAGGAAACAGTTTTCAAAAATCCTTAAACAATTCCCTGAAGTCCTGCCTATCTCCCTGGCGGCTGCCCTGAAAGAGATAAATCATTGGGAGAGAAAAAATATTTCCGAAGCAGCTCCTTGCTGCTTTTCAAGGTTAGGGATAACAGCTCTATAGAATATGGCATATGGAATTATCCTTTCAATTAAAAAATAATGGCTCAGAGCTCACAACTCTCCACGCTATTCTTGTCAAACTTGAAAAGCGATGGGCCCTCTCCGGCAAAACAGTTATGGAACTCAACCTCATACTTGATGAACTTGTTACCAACATCATCGAACACAGCGGGTGTGATAAAGAGTGTGTCATTGATATCAAACTGATAAAGGGAAACAGTGAAATAACATTAATTGTAACAGATGACAGTCCTCCATTCGACCCCACTCTTACACCTGCCCCTGACATTTCACTGCCTTTGGAGGAAAGGGGATGTGGAGGACTGGGAATTCACCTCGTGCGAAAATTCAGCGACGGTTGCCGATATAAGAGAGCAGAAAATAGAAACGTACTCACCCTGATAAAAAAATTACCCAAGGAGCACAGGTAAACCGAAATTGCCTGTAATAAAACAATATGAAAACCGAAATCAGCCAGGAAAACGATGCTACTATCTTTACCCTGAGTGGTCGACTTGACTCTCACACTGCACCACAATTTGAGAAGGAGGTGGAGGATTATCTTATCTCTCCTGAAAATAATCTGGTGCTGAACTTTAATAACCTCGAATACATATCAAGTGCTGGACTCAGAATTATTCTAAACACCGCCAAAGCTTACAAACCTACCCAATATCAATTTATCACCTGCAGTATGCAGGACCATGTACTTGAAGTTTTTGAAATTTCAGGGCTGGACACCTTTATCACCATTTGCAGAACACTCGATGACTCCCTGGTAGCCCTTAAGGATGAAGTGTAATTTGGCGGCATACAGATTCTTCAGCAAATGCAGTGCCTGTGCAGCGAGTTTTCAGGATATCAAGACAGGTTTACTTTTTCTCCGACTCTTCCAAAGCCATCTGTATATACATCTCTCTCATCAACTGAGCAGTCTTACCGGGTATACCGTCACCAATATCCTGTCCGTCAATTTTTATAACAGGTAGTACCAGAGTGGTGGCACTGCTCAAAAAAGCTTCGTCTGCCTCAAGTGCCTCTGCTACAGTAAACAGTCTTTCTTCAATACCTATTTTTTCCTCCCGGGCAAGTTTCAATAAACTTTTACGTCTGATGCCAGGCAGTATTGAGTGTGAAAGAGGTCGGGTAATAATTGTATCATTTTTGACTATATATGCTGTTGAAGAGGTACCTTCAGTTATATAGCCATCCTCAACCATCCATCCCTCAAAACCACCCTTTTCCACGGCTTCCTGTTTAGCCATACACTGGCCAAGCAAGGCAATAGATTTGACATCTCTGCGTTTCCAGCGGATATCCTCTACTGTCACCACTGAGACACCACTTTTCGCCAGGGGATTGTTAATAAGTTCTTTCTCCAGAGTAAATGCCATGCATGCAGGCTGGCAGTCTTTTGGGAATGCAAAGTCCCGCGGGGCAACCCCCCTGGTCACCTGGGTATAGACACCACCTTCCCTGAGATTATTACGATTTATAAGATCTTCCAGAACTGCTACATATTTTTCCTTTGTATATGGCCAGGGTATAGCAACTACCTGAAGGCTATGTGCAAGACGCTGGAGGAAATTCTCTTTATCAATCAATGAATAATTAATAACAGGTACAACTTCATACACGCCATCTCCAAACAGATAGCCACGGTCAAAAATTGAAACCCTGGCTTCTTCAGCACCAACAAACTCACCATTTAGATATACAATGCCTTTCATTTTACTTACCTTGGCTGTTACTGTTGCTGTTTAACAGCGTCTTCAACCATACGGTTGTGACTTTCGGAGAGCTCCTTTGCCATTTTAGCCTGGTCAATCGGAGTTTTTATATAGTCAATGGCCTCCTGTGCTATTTTCTCTGTGGTCTGTTCAATACCAGTCTGTTTTTCTTGATCTTCGGAACTCGAACATGATGAAAGAATAAGAAAAAAGAGTGCAGGAAAAAGTAGTCGTCGTAGTTGCAAAAGCATTGTTTATCCCTCTCACACCAACAAACCTATGGCCAAAACCCTTTACGTCCCGGTACAGCGGTGAGTCAGATTCTTTTTTATCATAATTTTAGACAAGACAATCTCGTAAAAACTCTAACCCGACAAGTCGGAAAATTTTTTAGAATGGCTGGATAAGTGCCTTGTTACCGGTATCAACCAGTCGAGTTTAATAGCAGTCCAAATTTTCTTGTTTTTTGTTACAGCTTTTATAGAGTAAGGCACTAATTTATAGAGTAAGGCACTAAATATCAGATGGCTAAGTAAAAATCTGAAGTTTCCCATTTTTTAGCGGCAGTGATTTAAGATCAGCCACAGGTAAGAAAAAATTGTTTCAAAAAGAATACCCAATGATTTCAATAGGCTAGTGAAAAAATCGGCCACATAACTAGCTGATATTATTGAATATAATATTTCAAATTTTATTATCAGAAATGTGTTTTTTATTATAAAAACAGCAGGTTAACGATGAATGCGAGGCCAAGTTATGGTATATTGTAATTGCAAAAAGACAAATCATAACAAGGACCTCGCATGCACATACTACATTCATTACTCAGTGAACTCAAAGAAGAATTTGCCAAATCCCGAAAAAGTGCGGAGCGTGGGCCATGGTTCGTATACACCCTGCTCGCAATCATTCTTCCATTTACCTCATCGCGGACGTCCAATCTTCTTCGAGCACTTGAAGTATTATTTGGATTCTCCATCAGAAAGAAAAAATATTACCGGTTTATGGCATCACCGAAGATCCCATGGAGCGGGCTTTGGATCAGGCTGTGGAAACTTATCCCAGAACCGGAAACCAACGGGAGGTTACTCGTAGCTCTCGATGACTTTATCAACCCCAAGACAGGTAGAAAAATATTTGGCTGTGCCAATGTATTCGATCATGCTGCTAAACAGAACCAGTCAAAATATCCCTGGGCACAAAATGTTGTTTGTATTGGGCTCCTTAAAGTAGTCAAAGGTCGCTGGGCGTGCTTGCCACTGAGCCACTGCTATTATCATCTCAAAAAGGATATTGAGGTAAATCATCCAAAGTACAATGGTAAAGATGTTAAGTTCCGCAGTAAGCATGAGCAATCTGTTGATATGCTCTGTGCTATCGCGGCTAAGTTTCCAGAATCCAATATTCTGGTAGCGACAGACTCCTGGTTTGGCAATAACGGTATGTGGAAACCATTGCACAAAGAATTGGGAGACCGGGTTCATATGATATCCCGGCTTCGATCCAATAATAATTTGTTTGATGAACCATCGGCGCCAACGATAAAAAGGCGAGGTCGTCCCAGAAAATATGGACACAAACTTGGTACAGCATCTACTCTTGCATGCAGGCAACGGATGTTACAGCAGGAATATACTGTCAACCTTTACGGTAAAGAACGAAAGGTACAGGCCTATGACAAGATTGTCATGCTCAGAACCCTTAAATGTAGGATAAGAGTTGTCTGGGTTTACCGTAAGACACAATGGGTTGCCTTATTTTCTACCGACCTGACTTTATCGGTCAAAGAGATTATCGAGTATTACGGTGCCAGGTGGAAAATCGAGGCTTGTTTCAAAGAGCTGAAAAGGGAT
>JAUVON010000065.1 GCA_030599175.1 Desulfobulbaceae bacterium
ACTGCAGCCCCCAGGGCAACTGTAAAAAATGCAGCATCAAGTCTTCCATCTTTAAGATAATCTGCTGCCTGGGAAGCAGTTAATTGTTCCGCCTTGGCAAGATCGTCAACTGTCAATCCCCAGGCTTCAAGAATCTGGGTTGTGTTTTCCATGGTACCGGAGCCCACAGGGCCGATTGCCACTTTTTTACCTTTGAGATCAGCAATGGATTTAATGTTGGAATCTTTTCTTGCAATAACCTGTACGTGTTCGGGGAAAAGGGTACAAACTCCCAAAAGTTCTTTAATGGGCTTTTTGAACATCCCTTCTTTTCCGTTATACGCATAGGATGCAATGTCATTTTGCAGGATTGCAAAATCGGTGTCACCTGCACCAATGAGTTTTGCATTTGCAACTGATGCACCTGAAGATTCAGCAGTCACCTTAATGCCTTCATCTTTAAGATGTTTCCAGGCAATTCTCGAGATGGCTCCTGCCATCGGGAAATATGCCCCTGTAACCCATCCGGCAGCGATAGAAACATAACGTCTTTTGGCAGCTTGCAGAGGTCCTATCGTAAACGTCAGGGTAAAAGCAGCCACAATGATTGCAGTGATGATTACATTTTTCTTTTTCATAAGCAGAATTCCTCCGTATAAAATGAGATAAGTTGTGATAAACCAAGGATTCTCCTGGTTTTATCAGGTGGCACTGTTTCTTATAGTTACGAGAATCGCCCCTTTTACCCCAATGACAAAAGAGTATCTTGCAAAATTAGCATTCTCGGAGTCTCGTATCTCGCTTTTCCGGTTCAAAATCGAGGCATGCGAGAAAATTTACCACAGGTATATGATTGATATCCCGAGGATAAATTTTGAAGCATAACGATGATGTTGGATGAAAAGGCAATTTTTCAAGGTGGCCCAAAATACAATATAACTGTTGGTGGATCAGGTTTGTTTCTTTAAAAATATGAAGACCTGTTTATGAAGTTTCAACAACAGGTTTATTGAAATGGATATGGACAACAAATGCGCCAACCTTCCCATAAAAAATTCCCGTTTGAATAATTGAACGGGCACATTTGGATTGTCTGTTTTGAACAAACAATATCAGATCACCTTATATATAGTATGGCTCAATTTTTTTTACACCCTATTTCCTTCGCTACCACTGTGTATACATCTAATATGAAGGGGTCAGAGTGAAATTAAACGTCGAGATGATTGATGAGAGAAACCGTAAACAGGAGACTATTGCACCTTATATACATTCAAGTAGATCAGGGCCGAGATAGGTTCTCTCGTTTTCTCCCAGGATGCCGAGAGAGAGACAGATAAGGGTCCAGAAATGGACGACTCCGTAGCTGCCTCCAAAGTGATGACCGATATCTTCCATCTGGGAATGGCAGTTATGGCAGGGAGTAAGTACATAGCTTGCCCCGGTTGCAGCAATCTGGTCAAATTTTCGTTTGCCATAGGTTCTGCGATGTTCAGTCATACCTGCCTGCAGGAATCCGCCGCCTCCGCCACAACAGTAGTTGGCACTGCGGTTAGGCTGCATGTCGATGAAATTCTCCTCGCCCACCAGAGATTTTGTGACAAAGCGCATATCTTCAGCAATCGATTCCCCGTAGGCTTTGCGCACAATCATGCAGGGATCCTGAACAGTGAATTTGATGTTGCTGCTGTTCCACTCTGAATTTACAGGTAATTTTCCTTCACGAATCCACCTGGCATAATAGGTCACAAGGCTTTCAAGCTTGAAATCCGCCTCCATGCCAAATCTGTTTATACCATTCCACATCGTATAGTATGAGTGGCCGCATTCGGTGTTCAGCCATATCTCGCAGCCCAGCTCATTCACTGCATCGACTCTCTTTTTGATCACCTCGCGCCACGCCTCTTCATTGCCTGAAAACATACAGAAATTTTCTGCAGCCCATGCCTTTGACGAGTAAGTCCAGTCGGCACCGACAATATCAAAAATTTTCCAGAGCGGAACCATTTCGTCAGGTTCACTCATCGGTTCACGGGAATTCTGATTGACGAAAAAATGGGCACCTTTTTTATCCATTGGCGCCTGCATATTTTTAAACTTCGGCTGCAGTTCTCGGACTTCTTCAAGGACATCTTGTACCACAAAGACAAAATCCTCAGGAGGTAGCCCCATGGCGCTGGTGGAGTCGGTTGACTGGATAAGCTGGCATGAGCGCACGATACCAGACGGTTTTTTCTCTTGAGGCCAGTTGGAGCGGGCAAGAAAGACCAGCTGGGAGACATCAATACTCATGGGGCAGACGTGTTGACAGCGTTTGCACTGGGTGCATGCCCATACCCATTTACTGGTTGAAAGCTCCTTGTCCATACCAAGCATGGCCATACGGATAAATTTGCGGGGATCCATGTTTTCAATGCCGGATGCAGGGCAGCCGGAGGAGCAGAGTCCACAGGTCAGGCAGGCTTCGAAACTGGCACCTTCCGGCAACAGCTCCTCAGCTTTTTCTTTAAAATTGATTGTTGGAATTGTTGTTTTAGTCATGCCACTGCCACTTCCCTTATTGATCATTCTGAATGTAATTATCTTAAGAGTTTTTCCACTTCTTCTACAGCCTTATATGCTGTGGCTATGGCTACTCCAGCACCGCAGCGCCCTCGAATCCAGTCCTGATGGGCAAGAATAACACCTGCTGCAAAGAGGTTCCTGCTGTATGGCTGGCCACGGGTATCAAGGGGCCTGAAGCTGGAATCAACTTCAATGCCCGCACTGTTGATCGCATGACCACGATAGTCGGTATATTTTTCTCTGTACCATTCCCTCCTTGAATCGGGCTGAGTAACGGGGAGGTTAAGCAGGGGTTCGTTTATACCATCAATCCGGGCCTTTAGTCCTCCGCTAAGAAAACGACCGGTGGCCAGGATAACACTCTTTGAGTGAATTGTTATCGGGCCAAATGAATCGCTCAGGGAGAGTTGAGCACCATTCTTAATAAATTCCAGCTTGTCCACTTTCTGCTGCGGGACGAGGATCACTCCCTTCTGGGGGAAGAGCTGTTCGAACATTTCACGCAGCCGAATTCCTGGAACAGATGGCGGCATTGTTGGAATCTCAAAGATCTGCAGGCCGGTAAGCTGCTCCATCTCTTGTCTTACCAGATCCGGGGCATGCATTCCGAGTATTGCCGGCAAGCCAATAATTTTCACGTCTCCCGCTGCCTCAACCAGAATTTTTGCCAGTTTTTCGCGTGTTGCAGGAACTTCCAGGGAACGCGCCATGACCTCCGGGTATATTTCACCGGTAACCATATCAGGGAATTCTATCCGGCTGCTGCTAAGTCGTGGCCATTTGTCTTTCAGATTAGCCACAACCTGGCGACCGCTGAAACCTTTCAGACCTTTGAAGTCGATAATGACACAGGGTTCTTTCTGAGAAAAGGCTGTAGAACCGACCTTCATGGTGGAAGGGATACAGAGGGTGGGTTTGAGGGTTCCGGCGGGCGTGAGAACACTAAGATTTGATTTTCCTGGCGGAGTGTAGGCGATACCGCATTCCCCCAGAAAACTGGTAAATTGTTCAAAAGCTGTGCAAATATCAGTTTTACGAATGCGACAAAGCGGATGGTTTGGATGGGAACTTTTTAGCTGTTCTATTCCCTGCCACGGGTCTTCTATTGAGGTAGGGTAATCAGGGGAAAGGGAGCCCAGCAGATCAAGATATCCTGTGGTATAGGCCACAGCACCGGTATTGCCGATCTGGGCAGTCTTGATATTTCGTTTCAGAGCAAAGATCGATGCGGCAAAACCGGCAAGACCGGTACCGATAACCGCCAGTTCTGCCGTAAAGTGTCGGTCTTCTTCAATCATGTACTACATCTCCAGGTAAAACCTTGTTGTTCAATCGTCATTGATATTATCCAGCCCCAGCAACCCGCAATGCAAGGCTTCTGCAAGTTCCATCTGGGCTGCCTGCAGTCCCCAGGTCACTGTACGTGTTCCTTTGAAGCGTTCGTTAAAGAAGTCACGCATATGGATAAGTCCCGTTTTATCATGGTAATGGCTCTGATCATAGAGATAGGATGCGATACGGATACCGCAGAAAGAACCCTGACACGGACCCTTTCCCGCCCTGGATCTTAGGGCAATGGCTGTAAGCGTCATTTCTTTTTCTGCGCCGGGTGCATCCTTGATAATTTCATCTATTGCCGACTGAGGTACCATTTCACATTCACAAAGAATCATGTCTTCGGGGTCATTAGCCTTAAACCAGTATTTTGGTGAAGCTCCGGGTTCAGTCCATTTACAACTTTCTTCGTCGGGCAGAGGAGTTATATGGGTTTGACATGGCTCGTTGTTATTCAGTCGTTCGGCAACCAGGTCGCACGTTTTCTCAGCCATCAGTCTGTAAGTGGTCAGTTTACCCCCTGTTATTGTGCAGAAATTAGAAAGGTTTTGTGTGGAGTGGTCAAGGAGGGCAAACCCCCTGGTTGCCTCTCTGTCGTCACTACCGCTTGCGGACTGCAGGAGGGGACGTACTCCGGAAAATGCCCTGATATAGCGGGCTTTAGCAAGAGCTGGTATCATGGCTGTTCCCTCCCGGACGTTGATATCAATTTCTGCAACAGTCGGCCTGACTGCTTCAAGATCATCGACACGTATCGAAGTGGTACCAAGGATGGATACAGTTCCTCCTGGTACCAGGATGTCACCATCACCCGGTGGCCGCAATCGGTTAATCACATGGGTTGTTAAACGGTCATGGCTTACAAGTAGGGTTCCCTTGGAGTAGAGAAGACTGACATCTTTACAGCCGGCCAGTTGAGCGATGTTCATGGCCCAGGCTCCGCATGCATTTATATACTGTTTAGCGTAAATAGTGAGGGTGGTGTTTGTCCGGTTATCCCTGCAGGTTGCGCTCTCTATTTTTCCATCCTTGACAGTGAAGAGGAGAATCTCAGTATGGGGACGAAAGGAACTGTTGTTTATTATTTGTGCATGAGCCACATTAAGCAGTGCCAGACGAAAAGGATCAACAGTTGCATCCGGGACTCTGTATGCTCTGAAGAGTTTGTCGGAGAGCGATGGTTCGAGCTTTTTCGCTTCATTGATGGAGATTGAATCACATGCTATTCCTGCCGGTTCGCATAGTGCTGCAAAGTTCTCGGCAAAGCCGGGATCGTCACCTTCGACGGCGATAAAAAGCCCCCCTGTCTCTTCAATGCATTGAGAAGCGACATGCTTGAGGATAGTGCTTTCCTCCCTGCATTCAATTGCGGAATGGAGATCACTGGAGATATACCTGCTACCTGAATGAAGCAGGCCATGGTTCCCGCCGGAGGCACCTGCACAGAGATCTTTCCTGTCGATAAGAAGGGTCTGTAATCCTCTCAATGCAAGGTCGCGCATGATGCCTGCACCGGTAACGCCACCACCGATTACCAGGACATCAGTTTCAATCGTCTGTTCTTTAGTTTTTTGTCTCATGTTGCTGGAGGATGGCAGAATTTTTATCTCTGATACTGTGTAATCCAGTTGGCCGGATAGTTCAAGTGAAAACTATGAAAATTCGTTCGAAAGTTAATTTGGTATTATCCGAAACCATTTTTTATTCGGAACTGAATTTTCACCAGACACCAATATTGATTATCACAATCAGATCATCCTTGACATCGTAAATTCCAATCAATAGTATGGTAATATTGATTATCAATATAAAGAATGCATAATGAGGCGGTAGCCTCGTCATTATTTTACCAGGAGTTTGCCATGTCATGTAAAGTACTTTTTATTGCCGGTGCTATGCTGCTTTTCTTTTCTCAACCACTTTGGGCGGATTCACGATATATAACATGCAGCAGCCGTGACTCTCAATACAGATACTGCCGGGCTGATACAGAAGGCCAGGTGAGGTTGAGTCGTCAGCTTTCGTCACATGGGTGCATCGAAGGGCAAACCTGGGGCTATGATCGACATGGGATCTGGGTTGACAGGGGTTGTCGTGCTGAATTTACCATCGGCAGATCAGGCTATTCATCGTCTGGCGATTATTATGGACAGGGGCAAGGACTGGAGCAAGGGCAGGGACAGGGGCAGGGACAGGTTCCGAATCTGCGTGATCTGATCGGTGTCAAAGGACGTCATGCTGAGGCACAGATGGAGCGCCGCGGGTACAGCTGGATTCGCACCGATAAGTCGGGCAACAGTGCCTACAGCTATTGGCGGGACAATCGAAGCAGCCAGTGCATAGTCGTTCGCACCACCCAGGGGCGCTATGCATCCATTTTGTACACCCCCAATTTTGACTGTAACCAGGGCGGTCAGAACAATGGCAACTGGGAAGGGGGCAGGGCTCCTTATCATCCCCGTGGAGATATCTACTGGGATTATTCAGCCAACAGGCCATGTGCCCGCGGTTACGTGAACTGTGACGCCTCCGGTGATTGTGGACGCCGGGGCAATGAAGGCACCTGTCGAAATACGGGAGGTGGCAGTGGTGGGCATCCTCCAGGAAATATTTTCTGGGACTATGACCGACAAAGGCCATGCCCGAATGGTTATGTAAATTGTGATGCCAGGGGAGCTTGCGGCAAACGTGGTAATGCCTCGAGCTGTCGTTAACATGGTGCACCCGTTACCGGCACTGATTCGGAGAGGATTACAATAGATGTCTGGTAGTCAAAGTCCTGCTCACGGCATCCGTCCAGCCATTGTATTTTCTGATTCTCAGCTCTTCATCCATGGAAGGTTCAAAGCGCTTATCCCGCTTCCATGCAGTACCCAGTTCTGCCGGAGGTGGAAAGATTCCTTCATGCAGTCCGGCAAGGTAGGCTGCCCCAACTGCTGTTGTTTCAAGAACTACCGGCCGATCCACAGGTGCACTGAGGATATCTGCAAGGAACTGCATGGTATAATTTGAGGCCACCATACCTCCATCCACCCTCAACACAGTCTCCCCCATCTCTTTCCAGTCTCCCCGCATTGCTTCAAGAAGGTCGCGGGTCTGGTAGCAGACAGATTCAAGCGTCGCTCGCGCAAGTTCAGCGGGTCCGGTTGCCCTGGTGATGCCGAATATTGCTCCCCGGGCATCCGGATCCCAGTGAGGTGCCCCAAGTCCGGTAAAGGCAGGGACCAGATAGACGTCCTGGTTAATATCCGCCTGGCGGGCAAGTGTGCCAGTGTCCGAGGCGGTTTCAATAAGCCCCATTGCATCCCGCATCCACTGGACAGCTGCCCCTGCTACGAAGATGGATCCTTCAAGGGCATAGGTTGTGACTCCGCCTAATTGATAGCCGATGGTAGTGAGTAATTTATGGGTTGAGGTTACAGCCTGCTTACCGGTATTGAGTACAACAAAGCAGCCTGTACCATAGGTTGATTTAATCATTCCCGGCCTGAAGCATGCCTGACCCACTAAAGCTGCCTGCTGGTCACCGGCGATTCCGCTGATAGGGATCTGGGCGCCGAAAAGTGATTTATCGGTGGCACCGAAATTTGTAGAAGAATCTTTTACTTCCGGCAGGAGTGATGGTGGGATATCGAGAAGATCCAGGAGCTTTGCATCCCATCTGTTATCGTGGATATTATAGAGCATTGTACGGGACGCATTTGTGGCATCCGTTGCATGTTCTTTTCCGCCGGTCAGTCGCCAGAGAATAAAGGTGTCAATGGTGCCGAAGGCGAGCTTTCCTGCTTCTGCTTTTTCCCTTGCTCCTTCGACATTATTGAGGATCCAATGGATTTTGGTGCCGGAAAAATAGGGGTCAAGCAGGAGGCCGGTTTTTGAAGTAATCGTCTGTTCATGTCCGGCGGCCTTTAACTTTCGACAGAACCCTGCGGTTCTGCGATCCTGCCATACAATGGCTTTATGTAGAGCTTTTCCCGTATCTCTATCCCAGACGACAGTAGTCTCTCTCTGATTTGTAATGCCGATAGCTGCAATATCAGTGGCAGAGAGGGTTGATTTTTTCAGTGCTTTTTGGCAGGTGGCAAGAGTACTGCTCCAGATTTCCTCGGGGTCATGTTCTACCCAGCCGGACTGGGGAAAAAACTGCTCGAATTCCTGTTGGGCAGAAGCAATTATCTCCAGCTGGTCGTTGAAGATAATTGCGCGGCTGGAGGTTGTCCCCTGGTCAATTGCGAGTATATGTGCCAGCATTGTATTTCTCCTGATAAAATTCCTGTAAAATACAAAAACAGTTTAGCGCTTTACTCCATAAAAGCTGTAAAAAAACAAGAAAATCTAAAGTGCTATTTAATTCAAGTGGTTAATATCTGATGGCGTCGTAAAAAGTCCGATCCCCTTCGTTGTAGGTTTTTCTCAGGCCCTCAACATACCATATGTATTGTTGAGGGCCTGAGAAAAACACTACGCCTCGTATATCGAACTTTTTGACTTAGCCATCTAAAGCTTTGAATGACCTTTTTACGAGTTCATCAATATCTGCATCAAGGCACTTATCCAGCGTAACTAAAAAGTTTTCCGACTTGTCGGGTTACGGTATATGTCGTCAACCTGTTTTTTGCATTGAGTAGTTGAAGTTTATAAGGAACTTATGGGAAAAGCGGTAAAAAAATGATAGGTTGTTCGAGATCAATGGGGAAAGGAGTGATATTCTGGAAAAGTTAGGACTGATTTGTAGAGCGACTACTTACCAGTTTTCGAACATTTCGAAAACGTATTATTGACATTGCGCAAAATGAGTGTAATTTTCGCAAATCAGATAAACCAATAGATAGAGGAGGACACATCATGTTGAAGAAGTTTGCACTGATTGCTGCTGTAGCTGCACTGGGCGTTCAAAATGTCTATGCCGGAATGGGAGAGGCAGAAAAATGGGTTAATGATGAATTTCAACCATCAGCTTTATCTAAAAGTGAACAGCTGAAGGAAATGGAATGGTTCATTAATGCAGCAAAACCCCTCAAGGGTATGGAAATTAATGTTCTGTCTGAAACGATTCCAACACATGAATATGAATCCAAAACACTTACCAAGGCATTCGAAGAGATCACTGGAATTAAAGTCAACCACCAGTTACTTGGTGAAGGTGAAGTGGTTCAGGCGGTTCAAACACAGATGCAGACCGGGCGAAATCTATATGATGCCTATATCAACGATTCAGATTTAATTGGTACTCATTCGCGCCTGCAACTGGCAGTTAACCTGTCGGACTGGATGGCCGGCGATGGTAAAGATGTTACCAATCCATCGCTGGATGTTGATGACTTTATAGGTAAATCATTTACTACCGGACCTGATGGTAAGCTCTATCAATTACCTGATCAACAGTTTGCCAACCTGTACTGGTTCCGTAAAGACTGGTTCGATCGCCCTGAACTGCAGAAGAAATTCAAAGAACTTTATGGCTACGATCTCGGCGTACCCGTTAACTGGTCAGCCTATGAAGATATTGCGGAATTCTTTTCAGTTAAAGTTAAAGAAATTGACGGTGTAAAGATCTTTGGGCATATGGATTACGGTAAACGTGCTCCTGACCTTGGCTGGCGTATGACTGATGCTTGGTTATCCATGGCTGGCGCCGGAAGTAAAGGTCTGCCCAATGGTATCCCGGTAGATGAATGGGGTATTCGCATGGAAAAAGGCAGTTGTAATCCTGTGGGTGCCTCAGTTTCACGTGGTGGTGCTGCGAATGGACCTGCTGCTGTTTACGCTATCCGTAAATGGGATGAGTGGCTGCGAAAATACGCCCCTCCAGGTGCGGCCAGTTACGACTTTTATCAGTCTTTGCCTGCCCTGTCACAGGGGAACGTAGCACAGCAAATCTTCTGGTACACCGCATTCACAGCATCCATGGTGGCCCCCAAGTCTGCAGGTAACAATACCGTTGACGACAGTGGTAAGCCGTTATGGCGCATGGCTCCCTCTCCGCATGGCCCTTATTGGGTGGAAGGACAGAAACTGGGGTATCAGGATGCAGGTTCCTGGACTCTGTTCAAGTCAACGCCTGTTGACCGTCGTAAAGCTGCGTGGCTGTATGCACAGTTTGTGGTTTCCAAGACCGTGGATGTTAAGAAAAGCCATGTCGGCCTGACATTTATTCGTGAAAGCACCATCAACCATGATTCATTTACTGAGCGTGCGCCTAAACTTGGCGGGTTGGTTGAATTTTACCGGTCACCTGACAGGGTCATGTGGTCACCCACTGGTGTGAATGTGCCTGATTATCCCAAATTGGCACAAATCTGGTGGCAGCAGATCGGTGATGTTAACTCCGGCGCATTTACTCCGCAGCAGGCCATGGATCGTCTGGCTGAAGAAATGGATCTGGTTATGGCGCGTATGCAGAAAGCAGATGAAAAAGCCGACACCTATGGCGGTTGTGGTCCGCGTCTGAACCCGAAAACTGATCCGAATGAATGGCTCAGTAAGCCTGGTTCACCTAAGGCCAAGGTTGATAATGAAAAGCCACAAGGAGAGACCATCAGCTATGATGAGCTGGTTAAACGCTGGAAGAAATAATATCCGGTGAATAATCAAAGTTAAGTGTCGGGACAGTGGGGCCTGCAATAAAAGCAGGCCCCACTGTTATAAAACATTGCGATATAATAATGCCAGCTGACATAAGTAGGCGTCCATGATCCGGCATGCTCGTTCCGTCATCATGGTTACTGATTCGACGAAGCTGGAACGAAGCGCTTTGGTCATAGTTGGAAATTTAGCTGATATTGACACGCTGGTCATCGATGATGGTATTTCAGACGGATTTATTGAAGTGTGTCGCC
>JAUVON010000007.1 GCA_030599175.1 Desulfobulbaceae bacterium
CATGCATCTCTCCTTGAATAGTATCTTACTGCCTGACCAATTTAAAAGACTGATCAGCAGGCTGCAACAGTTTTTGCATTTTGTCGAAAAATGAGAGTCGTTGACATCGAAGGATCCTCAGTTAATAATGATGCCAACATTCATTCATCATGACAAACAATTCCCCGGGAAAAAACATGAGTCGTCACCTTAACTCCGGATGGCCACAATTTAATCCATCCACTATTATCTTCAGACGTCTGTTTATTGTCCTGTTTGTCTTGTTTTTTATCATTTATTCCGACCAATACACAAAATCAATCGCTCAAAAGTACCTTTCAGGCCTGTCCTCTGTTTCTTTCTACTCAGAAACTGTAATTTTTTCCTACGTTGAAAACAGTGTCGGATTTCTTGGGATGGTCAGCGAATATCCCCAGTATTTCCAGTTTTTTCTCCTTAACATCTGCGTCCCGGTCATTCTGCTGTATTGCCTGTACTATCTACTTTTCAAGAAGAATCTTCCTGCCCTTCACATCACGACCCTCAGCATCATAACAGGAGGAGGTATCAGCAATCTGCTCGACAGAATGATTAACAGTGGTGCAGTAATCGACTTTATCCAGATTCGCATCGGCCTTTTTAAAACCGGGATATTCAATCTGGCTGATATATATATTATCGGAGGTTCCTTTCTCCTTGGATTTCTATTTTTAAAAAACAAGCCTGATGAGTAATCCGACATCTTCTGCTACAAAGACAGTAATCACCATTTTTTAGCGAGCTTTTTTCCTTGTTTTATGTAAAAAGTTGGAATTCTGACTTTCAGAAATCGATCAAACTAACTTATATGGAGTCTTCAATGCTTAAAGTAGGATTTGTTGGATGGCGGGGAATGGTAGGTTCTGTTCTTATGGAACGAATGACAGCTGAGAGTGATTTCCAGAGATTAGATCCGGTTTTTTTCACAACTTCACAGATTGGTCAACAAGGACCGGATGTTGGTGGAGGAAGCAAGCCACTTGAAGATGCAATGGATCTTGGGAAACTGGCAGAGATGGATATTATAATGTCTTGCCAGGGAGGTGGTTACACATCATCAGTCTATGATAATTTGAGGAAAAACTGGAGTGGTTACTGGATTGACGCCGCCTCAACCCTGAGAATGACTGAAAATTCCATAATAGCATTAGATCCCGTTAATCGAGCCATAATTGATGATGGTCTTAAACGTGGTATCAAAGACTATATTGGCGGCAACTGTACCGTTTCGCTCATGCTTATGGCCCTTGGCGGCCTGTTTGAACAGGACCTCATTGAATGGGTCAGTTCCATGACCTATCAGGCGGCCAGCGGTGCCGGTGCCAAGAACATGCGGGAACTTATCAGTCAGATGGGTGCACTCGAAATGGATGTGGCAGAGTTACTTTCTGATCCGTCATCGGCAATCCTTGATATCGACAAAAAAATCACTGCCAAGCTCAATGACGGTTCTCTGCCTCTTGACAACTGGGGAGTCCCACTGGCGGCAAGCCTGATCCCCTGGATCGACGTAGCTGTTGAGAACGGTCAGACTAAAGAAGAATGGAAGGGCATTGTCGAAAGCAACAAAATTCTCGGTCGAAAAGAAGAACAGATCATACCCATTGACGGTCAATGTGTGCGAATTGGTGCCATGCGCTGTCACTCCCAGGCATTTACCATCAAACTGAAAAAAGATATCACCGTTCAAGAAGCTGAAGAGATCATCTCAAACCATAATCAATGGGTAAAAGTTATCCCTAACGAAAGAGAAATCACTTCCCGAGAGCTCACCCCGGTCAAAGCATCCGGTACCCTGACAGTACCAATTGGCCGTATTCGAAAAATGAATCTCGGATCTGAATACTTGACAGCCTTTTCTGTTGGTGACCAACTTCTCTGGGGTGCAGCGGAACCTGTACGTAGAATGCTAAAAATTGTTCTTAGGCATATCAGTTAGCTGATTGTTTGCCAACGTTCGCGTTCGCCACCTTCAGCCATTCTAACATCGGATCGATCCATTCCCGGTAGGGTTTGTAAACCAAGCCGTGCCCGATATCAAGACTGAGAACGATTTCCTCAAACTTCCCCAGCCCTTCCGATCGCTGAAAATATAATGCCGGAGTTATTGACAGTTTATCGGATCGGTCGTGGATCGAAAGGACATTCCCATACAGCTTCAAGTCTTTATCTTTCAAATATTTCTTAAATAAGCCAGCCAGAAATACATAGTTTACCTCTTCTTCCCGAAGCATAGTTGAAATAAAAGCGCCAATGGCACCACCTCTGGAGGCACCAACTATGGTGATGTTACTTGGCGAAACCCTGTTTGCCAGGAGTTGTTTCACCTGAGATGCAATCTTCTCGGCATAGGGCTTAATCTCGGTGCCCTTTTCCCGCACCTCACTTATCACGATGAATCCTTCCTTGGCCAGTTCCTCTCGGATGAGTTCGTATTCATAATATCCGTGTTCTTCACTTTTGGGGCGGATTCCAGCCTCCTCCACAATCAGCCCGTGTAGGTAAAAGAGATAACGTTTTGTGCTGTCGGGATTGTCTGGTACGTTCTGGAGAATATTGGTATTCATAGCTTGCATCTACGACTCCTTTTCCGAAAGGTTACTACTTATCTTTATGCCGGATTGTGGTGATGGTAGTCCCCTGGATATTCTAACCTGTCAAAAAATTAACTTTGATAGTCGATCATTTTCCTGTCGATTGTCCTTGGCCGTACAATTTTTCCCGCTTTTACATGTTCTGGATGATTTTGATAATTTTCAAGGGCTTCATGGGACTCAAATTCTGAGTATAAAACAATATCTCCTGATGTTTCTTTTTCACGAAAATCAAAACCAACCTCTGTTTTCAGTAGTCCCGGAATTTTTCCAACGAGATTTTCGAGAACATCTTTTATTGCCAGAGCATCTACACATCTATCCAGTGGCAATGTTTTGTTTTTAAGCTTCCATATTACAATATGTTTTATCATTTTATCAAATTTTAGCAGGGCAAATTAAAACAGTAACCTCAAGGTCTATTCCATACACAACAAAAATTATCAAACGGTAAAAGTATCTGATGATACCGCTTCTTTCAAAGAATACCATAAAATCAAAAACAGTAATAATATATAGGAGATATGTTGATTTTCATATCAGTGCGGAACCGTAAAAATTTTATTACGTATATCATGAGGTAAGGTTAAGTTGCGATAGGCAAACGCTCAGTTAAGATGTTTCCTGACATCTCCAAATCCTGGAAATATCAATTTGCCAGCAGAGATATAACTGTGTAGACAACCTGTCAATAACAATGAAAAACATAGTGTGCAAATGCTTTTAAGACAAGCTTTTGCAAGCCAATTACCGGCAGTAGCCAACGACTTGGCAAAAGGGGATTTACCGATACGATATTATGCGTCCTTCTCTTGGGTATAATTATGGCGTTGTGCTTTCTTCCGCCGCAAGATACCGCTCACTTCACCTGAGACAAGATTCGGTTCAGTCTTTAACAGGACTCGGTTTCCCGGGTTGGCTTTAGTTATCTCCCTCCCCTCTTCATTGCACATGGCTATAATTTTCAATGCTAACACACCCATGGTGCGATTCATATATTCAATCTGTTCTCCAGCAAAGACCGTATTGCGGATTTCAACCAGTGGAGTGGCCCCGGTCTCACGGATAACCGCCACCGGTTCATAGGTTTGTACTGTTCTGGATGAAGAATAAATCATTTCACTTGCCCCCGGTCGTTCCTTGATAAAATTCTCCGTTGCCCCCCGGGTTCCTGTTTTTTGAATTTCCTGCACCAATTCCTCCGGCAGACGAATTGAGTCCGGTTCCAGCCATTCCAGTGCTGAAAGTTGTCCCAGATAGTCGAGTGCAGCCCGATATACCCTGACTACCCCGCCAACATAGAAAATCGATTTCATCCGCCCTTCGATTTTCAGAGAATCAACCCCGGCCATGACCAGTTGCGGCAGCATCTCAAGCAGGCAGAGATCCTTGGAATTGAAGATATATGTTCCTCTTTCATCTTCTTCCACCGGAAAATATTCACCGGGACGTTTCTCTTCCACCAACCCATAACTGTAACGACATGGATGGGCACAATTCCCTTGATTGGCATCCCTGCCGGTCATATAACTGGAAAGCATACATCGCCCTGAATAGGAGATACAGATAGCCCCGTGAACAAAAATCTCCAGCTCCCCGGTCACCTTTGTTCTTATTTCTCGTATCTCTTCCAAAGAGAGTTCTCTTGCAAGGTTTAACCTGCCCGCCCCCTGTTCCAACCAGAAGTCAGCCGATGCATGATTTGTCACATTGGCCTGAGTTGAAAGGTGAATGGGCAGATCAGGCACGATCTTATGAGCAATCGCAAGTATACCCGGATCTGAGATAATAAGACCATCAACCTGAATCTGCTGCAATCCAAAAAGATATTCCTCCAATCCTTGCAGATCACTATTATGTGCTATAATGTTTACTGTTACGTAAACTTTGACTCCATGTGCATGTGCATATAGCACCCCTGCCTGCATCGCCTGATGGCTGAAATTTCCTGCCTTTGCCCTGAGACTGAATATCTTTCCGCCCAGATAAACAGCATCCGCTCCATAGTGGACAGCGGTAACGAGTTTCTCATAATTACCAGCGGGCGCCAACAGCTCCGGCAGAACCGGGACGACACCTTTGTGACTTCCATTTTTGTTCATGGTGATGTATTGTGATACCTTATTCCAAACGGCTGTCACCCAAGAGAGCAACCGAATTCATAGTGATTAAAATGAACTTCCTTTTTAACCCTTCTTAATAGAGTACCCCCCCAGGGATTGCAAGATAATCAGTGAAAGAAAAACGTGTCGGCATAGCAATGAGTGGTGGAGTTGACTCCACCGCATGCGCCCTTCTTCTCAAAGATCACTACGAGATTGAAGGATTTTTCATGCAACTTGCCCAGCCCGGATTTGCACAACAGAAAGTGAAGGTTGAGTCCATTGCAGAGAGAATTGGCATCAGACTGAACGTAATCGATCTCCGTCAAGAATTTGAAGAGAAGGTGCTGCGCTACTTTTCCTCAAGTTACTTCGATGGTCTTACTCCAAACCCATGTGTTATGTGCAACCGTGAAATCAAATTCGGCTTGTTTATGGAAAGTATATTGAACCATGGCATGGATAAAATTGCTACCGGCCACTATGCAAGGATAATTGAACATGATGGTCTTTTCCGGCTGCACTGCGGTGCTGATCCCAAAAAAGATCAATCCTACTTTCTCTCCCGACTGGACCAACAGCAGCTATCCCGACTCCTCTTTCCTCTTGGTAAAAAAGAAAAGGAGTTCATCTATCTGTTTGTTGAGCAGCACGGGTTTAATGATTTTCGTGGTCAAGAGAGTCAGGATGTCTGTTTTCTTGAGGATATGAGCACTGGTAATTTTTTAGAGACACGCTCACCAAAGGCAGACAGCAGTGGTCCTATTCTGTCGAGTTCAGGTGAACATCTTGGCACTCATCACGGCCTCTTTCATTATACAATCGGCCAGAGAAAAGGCTTGGGTATATCCAGTGACGCTCCACTCTATGTCATCGCCCTGGACAAAGAAAATAACAGTATAATTGTTGGCAGCAATGAGGAGTTATTCAAAGATATAATTCAGCTCAGAGACCTCCACTGGCTCGCCGGTTTTCCTCCTCTTTTAGATAAAGATTATAGTGTCCGCATCAGGTACAGCCATAGAGGGGCTGCGGCAACTTTAACCTTGAAAGAAAACGACCTTGGCAAACTTTTGTTTAGGGAGCCGCAGCGAGCCATTACGCCTGGACAGTTTGCGGTAATTTATGACAATACAGAACTCATTGGATCAGGCATTATCGTCTAACAGATCACCTTATTAATGAAAAAAATACTCATCACAACCCTGGGCTGTAAGGTGAACCAGTATGAATCCGCTGCCTTTAAAACCGGTTTTGAAGACGCCGGATATACCATTGCAGCCTCGGGTGAAAAGGCGGATATAGTTGTCATCAACACCTGTGCAGTAACTGCAAATGCCGGCGCTCAATCCCGTCAAGCCGTTCGTCATAGTGTCCGTGCAAATCCAGGAGCGCACATCGTAATTACCGGCTGTTTTACCGAAACCGGAGCAAAAAAACTTTCTCAGGAAAAGGAACTCCTTGGTCGAAAATACTCCATCGTCGGCAACAGCAAAAAGGATAGTCTGGTACAAAATACCTTGAAGAATAAAGGAGAGAGGCAACAGGTCGATCTTGGTTCCATACTGGAGAAAAAGGAGATTTGCCATCTTCCCGTCAGACGATTTGGCGATAGAAGCAGGGCCTATTTGCGAATACAGGACGGCTGTGAAAGCTACTGCACCTACTGTATCGTCCCCTATACCAGGGGACCAAGTAGAAGCCTGCCGCGATCTGAAGTAATTGAGCAGGCAAAACTATTTGGTTCGGAAGGTCACAAAGAGATTGTACTGACCGGTATCCACCTTGGACTATATGGAAGAGATCTCGGTCAGGGAGAAGACTTTGTATCCATCCTTGATGAGTTAAGCAGCATTACACCGGAGATTTTATATCGTATCAGCTCTCTTGAGCCCCTTGAAATCACAGATGCCCTGCTCTCACTTATGAAGAGTCGTGACAATATACAACCGCATCTGCATATTCCTCTGCAAAGTGGAAATGACGAAATTCTGTCTCGCATGAACAGAAGATATAGCACGGCTGAATTTTATGGAATTATTGCTAAATGCAATGAAACTCTACCGGATGGTGCTTTAGGGATCGATATCCTTGCTGGTTTTCCCGGTGAGACAGATAATCATTTCAACAGCAGCCTGGCATTTCTGGAAGCATTAGATTTTACCTATCTCCATGTTTTTCCTTACTCAATAAGAGAGGGAACAGTCGCAGCAGGATATGGTGATCAGGTGACTAAAAAGACGAAAAAGTCGCGTGTTACCATTTTACGGAAATTGAGTGAACAGAAAAGAGATATCTTCTATAAAAGCCAGGTCGGAAAAAAATATCCTGTACTCATTGAGGGACAGAGAAGCAGGGATGGTTTTTTAAAAGGCTTTACAAGCAATTATGTAGCAGTCAAGTTCCAGGGGCCAGACTCCCTTTTAAACAATATAACCAGAGTGAAACTCCTCTCCCTGGAAAAGGGACATGTTGTGGCAGAACGAGAGAGAAATAATGAGAGTTGAAATAATTGCCATTGGGGATGAACTGACCTCAGGCAGGATCCTCAATACAACCAGTGGATTTGCTGCCAGAAATCTTTTTGAAGCTGGGTATGAGATTTATGCCATGCATACAATAGGCGACAGCCCGGGCCTGATCGGTGAAGCACTGAAACGAGCGATAGGCAGAGTTGATGCTATAATTGTTACCGGCGGCCTGGGCTACACCGATGATGATCTGACAAACGAGGCTGTATCCAAAGCCCTCAATCGACCAACCATGCCCAACCTTGAGATCCTTTCAAGTATACGGGAACATCTGGGTGAAATCACCAATGCCCCTGTGGGGGAACTGGAAAAACTTGCCCTGCTGCCAAAAGGTGCCCAGGTCTTGAGTCCGCATTCTCTAATGGCCGGTTACCAGTTGATTCACGAAGACAGGCCAATTTTTTTCCTCCCCGGCGTACCGAGTCAGATGAAACAGCTCCTGGTGGAACATGTGCTTCCAACCCTCTCAACCTGGCATAAAGACCACCATCTCTCCACCTACCAGACGATTTTCAGGATCTTCAATCTTCCTGAAATAGAGGTGAATCGCCGAATTTCAAGTCTTGATTTCCCACCTGATGTCCATATCGGTTACTATCCTGTTTTCCCCGAAGTCCACTTGAGTCTTATTGTACGAGATAAAAAAACGAACAACGCAAAGAGGCTCTTCAGGTCATCGAGTAAGGCTATATGCACAGTGCTTGGTGATGCCATCTACGGTCAGGATAGTGACTCCATGGAACGTGTGGTAGGACACCTCTTGAAAAAAAATAACTTTCAGCTGGCTGTTGCCGAATCATGCACAGGAGGACTTATCTGCAAAAAACTCACCGACGCTCCCGGCAGTTCTTCCTATTTCCTCGGTGGAGTTGTTTCCTATGCAAATTCTCTAAAAAGTGACTATCTTGATATTCCCATGAAACTACTCAATAAGTATGGTGCTGTAAGCCGGGAAGTTGCTGAAGCAATGGCTGTAGGCGTAAAAAACAACAGCTGCTCTGATATTGGACTCGCAGTTACAGGAATTGCAGGTCCTGAAGGCGGGACAGAGCAAAAACCTGTGGGCACCATATATATAGGAATTGCTGCAGCGGAAGAGAACTGGGTAACCAAGTTCCATTTCTCAGGTGACCGCTGGCAAATCCGCAACCTTACAGCTCAAAGTGGACTTGACCTCATACGAAAATATCTATTGCAACAGGATTCCGAAAAATAGCAAACTCACTTTTAAACCCGATAGTATGTTGAAATAAGATTTTTATATATTATTAACTGTATATTCATATTCACAAACACCTTCCTTATAAAGGATAAATTCGTAAAAAGTCTTTTCAAAGCTCCCTGATGGCTATGAAAAAAGTTTGACATACAAGGCGTAGGAGATCAGACTTTTTACAACGCCATCATAAATAAATTTTACTCTTATCGGAGAACAACATGGCCCCAGATGCAAAAAAAGGGAAAATCAGCAGCATCGATAATGCAATCAGTCAGATTCAGAGACAGTTTGGAAAAGGTTCCATCATGCGTCTTGGTTCACAGGAAGCACAAAACGTACCGGTCATTCCAACCGGAGCCCTCAGTCTTGACATTGCCCTCGGTGTCGGAGGTTTTCCAAAAGGCAGGGTTGCTGAAATCTACGGTCCTGAATCTTCCGGCAAAACAACACTTGCGTTGCACGTCGTCGCAGAAGCACAAAAAGCTGGTGGCACCGCAGCCTTCATTGATGCCGAGCATGCACTTGATACAAACTACGCTAAACGCCTCGGTGTTGACATTGACAACCTGCTGGTTTCTCAACCCGACTTTGGCGAACAGGCCCTGGATATTGCCGAAATTTTAATACGATCTGGAGGTGTTGATGTCATTGTCATCGACTCAGTCGCAGCCCTTGTCCCCCGTGCCGAAATCGATGGCAACGCAGGAGATTCCCATATGGGGCTACAGGCCAGATTGATGTCACAGGCCATGAGGAAGTTTACCGGCGTCCTGAATCGAAGCAATACTGTTCTCATCTTTATCAACCAGATCAGGATGAAAATCGGCGTCATGTTTGGTAATCCGGAAACCACCACTGGAGGGAACGCGCTCAAATTTTATTCATCCCTGCGTCTTGATATCCGTAGAATTGGACAGATAAAAGATGGGCAGGATGTCATCGGTAACAGAACTAAGGTTAAAGTGGTCAAAAATAAAGTGGCTCCTCCTTTTAAACTTGCTGAGTTCGATATTATTTATGGAGAGGGAATCTCAAAAGTAGGCGACATGCTGGACCTGGCTGTTGACATGGAAATTGTTGATAAAAGTGGATCCTGGTATTCCTACCTTGATGAGAGGATTGGTCAGGGTAGAGAAAACGCCAAGAAGTTCCTTATGGATCAACCTGAGATGTGCCTTGATATAGAAAATAAGGTCAGACTGGCTTATGGACTTGCCGAACGAACCGAACAGGTTCAACCTGCCGAGTCTAGCGAATCGATCGAACCAACCAGACCGGCCGAGTGATCAAGTTTTCTCTTTAACACCCATGAAATGAATTTCACAACAATGACACCGCTTCGCTGTTATGAAAGAAACGTAACAAGGAACAAACCGTCAGGGAAATATGTATGCATAAAAAGAAAAACACTTTCGATGTCATTATCGTAGGCGGTGGACCAGCAGGGCTTTTCGCCGCCTATTATCTTAGCGAACACTCCAACCTCGATATACTTGTCATCGAAAAAGGCAAACCCTCACTTGAGCGAAAATGCCCGATTAAGGACTCGGGATGCATTCAATGCCAACCATGTAATATTCTCTGCGGGATAGGTGGTGCTGGTCTTTTTTCTGATGGGAAATTAAACTTTATACATAAACTAGGGAAAACAGACCTCACACAGTTTATGGGTGTCTCTGCGGCAAAGGCCCTTATTGACGAGACGGAAGTTATTTTCAATCACTTCAACATGGATGGCAGGGTATACCCCACCGATATGGAAAAAGCCCGGGAGATGCGGAAAGAGGCAAGAAAACAGGGCATCGACCTCTTGGTAATTAAACAGAAGCATCTTGGCAGCGACAACCTCCCCACTCATATTGCCAAAATGGCCGATCATGTAGCCGATCAAGGTGTTGTATTCCATCATTCAGAAAAAGTCACTGAACTCATTGTAGACAAAGGCAGGGTAAAGGGCGTTATAACTGACAAATCAACCTATAACGCACCATATATAATAATGGCCCCGGGAAGAGTCGGTGCTGACTGGGTTGCAAAAGTAGCCAGAGACCATAATATAGGGATATCTCAAAGAGGGATTGAGGTTGGGGTTCGTGTAGAGGTTCATAACGAAATTATGGAGGATATATGCTCCATTATTTATGACCCCACCTTTTTTGTGAGAACCTCAAAATATGATGACCAGACACGAACTTTCTGCACCAACTATGGAGGCTATGTAGCCCTCGAAAATTACCAGAAATTCGTCTGCGTTAACGGCCATGCCTTTATGGACAAAAAATCAGAAAACAGTAATTTTGCCTTTCTCTCCAAGGTAGTGTTGACAGATCCGGTTGAAGACAATCAGGCCTATGGAGAATCCATAGGTAAAATCGCCACCCTTATTGGTGGTGGCAAACCTCTTCTTCAGCGGTTTGGAGATCTTAAACGAGGTCGAAGGTCAACCTGGAACAGGGTCAAAAACAGTTATATAGAACCGACCCTGAAAAATGTTACCTGTGGTGACATTGCCATGGCTCTACCTGAAAGGATACTCACAAACCTCATAGACGGCCTGAATCAACTCAACCAGGTTATTCCAGGGGTGGCAAACGACGGTACCCTTCTCTATGCCCCGGAAATCAAATTTTTTGCTACTCAGGTTGCCACTGATAACAACCTGGAAACATCTATTAAAGGGTTGTTTGTTGCTGGTGATGGTCCCGGCGTTGCAGGTAATATAGTTTCGGCCACAGCCACCGCTCTGATACCTTCTAAAGAAATTATCAGAAGAGAGGTGATTTGTGTTGACTCTTGATCTGTTGCGATTATAATGAATCGGTTGGTAATAATAATTATTATTTAAATTTACGGAGGTATTACAGATGGCAAAATGGAAATGCCCTTGTGGTTACATTTATGATCCCGCAGATGGAGATGAAGACAATGGTGTAGCCAAAGGAACAGCCTGGGAGGATGTACCCGAAGATTGGGTTTGTCCTCTTTGTGGTGCAGAAAAGGACGCCTTTTTTGAGGTTGACTGATATCCTTTCGAGCTGAAAAGTCTTGTGATCCATACACTACTCTTCAGCTCTTTTATCAAAACAGTAACCCTGCCCTATTCAGGTACACCACTACTGATGGTTTCGCAAAAAACCTAATTCGCAGGATGGATTCGTAAAAAGCTTCATATCCGAGGCGCATAAATTTTCTATCATTTCGTCGTACTAAAGTACGTCGGAATGATAGAAAATTTATAGCAACGAAGTAGATGAAGAGTTTTTACGATTCCATCATTACTCTTTAATCAGAGTCTCATACATCTCGTCATTATAACCGATATAGAACACATCACCTCGTCTTAGAGCTGGTGCTCGAAGATTTCCGGTTCTACCAGTCACCCTTTTCAACAGTTCTTCTCTATCAGCTGTTTCAGGGTTGAACTCGAGAATCTTCGTACCGCTGGTAACGTAGATTTTCTCCGCAGCACCAAGTAAATCCCAGACACCGTCAATTTTCAAGGTATCCTTGGCCGCATTTACTTCTTCAGCCACAGAGACATTGCTCTGCTCAAAAACCGCCCGGGCTTTTTTACAAGAGACTCACCCTTTACGCATATACGCCCAATCTATGCTCATCTTTACTCCCCCCTTCTAATTTTATACAGTGATATTGAAATTGAGAAAAATATTATTCTGCAGGGAGTGTGAAAACTCGTTTCCCCATCTCCAGATCCATAGCAAACATACCTGCAGAATCATCACCAATCATTTTCATTTTCTCGACAACTTCTCCCACTGAAGCTTCTTCTTCCACCTGTTCAGCGACAAACCACTGTAAAAAATTATTGGTAGCGTGGTCTCTTTCTGCAAGAGCCGCATCCACAAGATCATTTATAAGCCCGGTAACCTTAGCTTCGTGAGCTGCTGTTTCCTTTATTACCTCAAGCGGCGAAGACCAGTTACACTGAGGCTTATCAATTGCCTCGAATCCTGCACTCCCACCTCTTTCAAGGAGATAATCAAGCATTTTTGTTGAATGGTAAAGTTCTTCCTGGGCCTGAGCACGCATCCAACTTGCAAACCCGGAAAGACTCCTTTCACTAAACCAGGTTGACATAGAGAGATAGAGATAGGAAGAATATAATTCAGCATTTATCTGGCCATTAATGACCTCAGTCATTTTCTTACTTATCATTCCTGGTAACTCCTGTTTTACTTTTGTTTAATAGACATGATGCCCTACGGGCAGGTTGAAGCTTTTTAGGCTGAAGGAAAAACTTTGTTTTTCCGATACATGAACATCATAGTAATTAAGAAAAAAAGGTGCCAGGTTTTTTCCATACACTGGAAGAGCTTCAAGGACATGGAACAACCATATTATAACCAAATATTTCCAGCTGTTACTATAGTCATATGTAGAAAAAGCGCTCCATTCAGAACGGAGAACAACAGTTTATAGTTAACAGTCCGTACCATACTAAAACTCAAAAGGAACCATATCAGCAGGGCGAAGGAATTCATAATTATCAGGATACGAACTGTTATATCATTTACTGAAGGAAGGATTGAAAATAATGCCATGACAGAGACTAATGCACCAATCCAGGTAATAAACAACCGCCTGATTGACGTCTCTTTAAAATATGAAAACAGACTCGGAATTACCCCTTTTTGATAATCATCCCTGTAATGTAAAATAATGAGCCAGAAATGAGGGATCTGCCACAAAACCATCAGGCCGATGAGAAGAAATGGTTCAAAAGCTGTTTTTCCCCCACCTCCAATGAGCCAGCCAATGTATGGCACTAATGCTCCGCATACAGCACCCGGCACAATTGCCAAAACAGTTTTTGTCTTAAGTGGGGTATAAATGCCATTGTACAGCACCACCGCAAACATTGCTACGCCAAGGGGAAATCCATTTTCGGCAACCGTATATAGAACTGCCAACCCTGTTCCGAACAACAGAACCGTCTGAATTCCAGCATACAAAAGGGAGACCCTCCCCCGGGGAAGAGGCCTGTTTCTGGTTCTTTCAAAATGCGCATCAAGGCGATATTCCTGGATGGAGTTCAGCGTTGCTGCTCCTGCGGCAAGAAAGAAAAGCCCCCCTCCTGTCAAAAAAGCACGTAAACAAACTGTTGGATAGGCAAGGAAGAAGCCAAACAGAGCTGAGAAACCAATAAACAGGCAGAGCGGCAGTTTTGCCAGAGTTGCCCCTGACTTTAATTTCAAACAGTCCATAATCGCGCGCCAAACCCCATCTATCACTCTTCTTCATCGAGCCATTTCAGATATTCAGCCTTTGGCACAATCCGTAATTTGGCAAGCATTGAAGAGTGGCCAACACCGCAGTATTCAGTACATTGAATATCATATTCCCCGATTTTATCGGCATAGAACCAGGCATAAGTATCCATCCCCTTAACTGCATCTACTTTAATACGAAAGGCAGGGATATAGAGGCTATGTACAACATCAAGAGAAGTGATGTTTAATTTGATGGCCTCACCCAGGGGAACGACAAGCTCATTTTCCGTCTCCTTATCGTTCTCATAGACAAAAAGCCAGGAAAACATCTGCCCTGCCACCTCAATCTCCATAGCATCCTCAGGCACAGATCGTAATCCAATATAGGAGGTCCAGCCAACATAAAACATGGAGAGGGCAATCAGGGTCGGCACAATCGTCCATATTATTTCCAGGAGATAATTATCTCTTATATCAGAGGCTACAGGGTTTTTACTTCTCCTGTATCTGATAACAAAATAGACCATAACAACTGTTATACCGAACAGCAGGAAAATGGAAATGCCGAGGATATACCAGAACGCCTGATCTACACCTTGAACCGGATTCATAGAAATCTCCACCTTTTATCTAAAGGCCACATCCCAAAATGTAAACCCAATCATTATAAAGAGAAAACTTATCGTACCAACGAAGGAAAGATTGATAATTGGTCCCTCATATTTCAAATGCATAAAGAAAAGCAGCACAAAGGTGACCTTTGTACAGGCAATGGCCAGGGCCAGCGGTACATTAAAAAATCCGAGATCAAGATATGATACAGCGACCGTAATCCCGGTCAGGACAAGGAGAACACCTAAGATCAACGCCAGCTTGGTATAGCTTAAAATATGATTATTTTCCTGTGGTTCCACGATTATCCTCTCAAAAAGGTATGACCTCTTCCTATAAAACCAGGTAAAAAAGCGGGAAAACAAAAATCCAGATCAAATCTACCAGATGCCAGTAAAGCCCCGAATTCTCAAGCATGGAGTATTTCGACTCGTTTATCCTTCCTGCCAGTACAAGGACCAGGCTGATAGAGAGCAGGGTCATGCCGGCAATAACATGCAATCCGTGCAGACCGGTGATAACATAATAAAGGCCAAAGAATATATTCAGCCCCGGCTCTCCGGAGACCAGTGTCTCCGAATTGGGGTAGATATCATGATGAAATTTTGCGCTCCATTCAAAGTATTTATTAACAAGGAATATTACACCACAGAGAATTGAAAAAATGAGAAAACCAACGGCCTGCTTTTTCGCTTTCCGCTGAATCGCTGTTATCGATGCGGCCACAGTAAAACTGGAGATAAGAAGAACGACCGTATTCACAGCGCCAATTTTTCTATCCAGTTCTCTGCCCCCCTCGGCAAAAAATTCTGGGTACGTATAAAAATAGACCGCGTAGAGGACAAAGAGACCACCAAATAAAATGATCTCTGAATAAAGAAATAGCCACATTCCTATTTTTATACCAGTCTTATCAATGGGCCTGTTCACGCAATTTCCCTCATCGCTTATTCCCCTTTACCTGCGCTGCAATTTCAGAAAAGTCATAAGGAAATTCCATTATTTGTGGTTTTTCAACAAAATTATGTACAGGAGGAGGTGATGGTACTGTCCATTCCAGTGTCGTTCCTCCCCAGGGATTTGACGAGGCGGGTACACGCTGCCTGAAACTCATAAGTAAATTCACAAACATTATCAATATACCTATGCAGAGGAGATACGCTCCAAAACCAGCTAAGAAATTACCCGTCTCATATTTGGGCAGATAATCATAATACCTCCTCGGCATTCCCTGCATACCAAGGATAAGCATTGGCACATAATGAAAGAGAAACCCGATAGCGGTGAGCACGGAGCCAATATACGCTTTTTTAAAATCATACATAATGCCAAACATTTTCGGCCACCAGAAATGCAGTGCAGCAAAAAAAGCAAAACCGGTCCCGCCAAACATGACAAAATGGAAATGAGCAACAACAAAGTGAGTATCATGCACATGTATATCGGGACCGACCGCACCAAGAACAAGTCCCGTCAAGCCGCCAATACTGAACAGGTAGATAAAAATTAATGCAAGCAGAAGCGGCGGAGTCATCTCGATGGAGCCCTTATACATGGTAGCTATCCAGGAAAACACTTTAACAGCTGAGGGGATCGCCACCAGAAAGGTGAGAAGAGAAAAGAAAAAGACGGAAACGTCGCTCATACCGCTGGTGTACATATGATGCGCCCATACCAGCGACCCTGCAACAGCTATCCCCATGGAGGACCAGACTATTGCCTTATAACCGAATATCGACTTTCGGGAAAAAACAGGAATTATTTCTGAAATTACTCCCATACCGGGCAGTATCATAATGTAAACAGCAGGGTGTGAATACATCCAGAACAGATGTTGATAGAGTATTGGATCTCCACCCTTATCAGGATCAAACAACCCCACAGAAAAAAGCCTCTCAACCACGACCAGGACAAGAGTGATAGAAATAACAGGCGTTGCAAGTATCTGGACCCATGCAGTAGCATACAGAGACCAGGTGAAAAGGGGGATCTGCATCAGCCCCATTTTCTTGTCCCGCATGCGATGAAATGTTGTGATAAAATTCAGGCCCGTCAGCATGGATGACATCCCAAGGATAAATGCAGCCATTACGGTAAGGCTGACGTTGGTGTTAACCTCAACACTGAAGGGCACATAAAAAGTCCATCCGGTATCCGGGAACCCTTCCCCGCTAAAGAGAGAAATCAGTGCCAGGAGCCCGCCAAACATAAAGAGGTACCAGCTGAACAAATTCAGGCGTGGAAAAAACACATCATCCGTTCCCAGTTGAATCGGCAGGAAGAAATTCCCAAAAATAGCAGGAACCGCAGGGATAACGAAGAGAAAAACCATAATTACCCCATGAAGGGTAAAGAGAGAATTGTAGAGTTCCGGCCCCATAATGGTCCTGCCCTGACTCATCAACTCTGTTCTCAAGAGCAGGCCGCACAACATGGCGATGACGAACCAGAAGAGAATGGCCCACATATACATAAGGCCGAGACGCTTATGATCATGGGTTAAAAGCCAGGCTCTGATGCCGGTCAATCCGGCAGGTGACGGAGTATCGTAAAAGGATTCTGTTGTGGTCATTATTCTTGTCCTGTTCGTTACTTCGAAAAGACTTTTTACAAGTTTATCTTACTTATTCGTCATCTCTCCCCGGTTTTTGTGTTTTCCTTCTGAAGTAAAAAAACACAAAACCAAGAACCAGACCAAACAGGGCAATAACTGACACTTTTACGGTCTGAAAAAGAGATTTATTGGTATCAGGATCATAATCAAAACAAAAAGCAAGAAGCCTCTTTACTGAAAGAGACGGGGTTCCTTTTTGCGCGTCAAGAAGTGCCATATCAATGTCTCCCGCCAGAAAAGAGCCATAAACATAGCGGATAATCCTGCCTTTGCCATCAAGGATCATCAATGCTGAAGGATGAATAAAGGTAGTATCATCCATTTTTTTAAAACGAAAACCGAGAGAATCGGTTACTGTTTTGATATTGTTTTTTGTGCCGGTAAGAAAATACCACTCTGCAGCTGGGAAATCATCACCAACTATCTTGAGATAGTTTTCTTTTGCCCGGCTTGCAACTTCTGAAGTCTCCACCTCATTAAAGCTTAAGGCGATTACCCTGTAGTCTTTCCCCGGCATGAAACTGAGTTCCTTCAGTGCCACCGCTAGATTGGCAAGGTTTTGACTGCAGATAGCGGGGCAATAGAAATAAATGGGCAGAACGATAGTCGGTTTGTCAATAATACTGCCAAGGGTAATTTTTCCGCCATCTTCACCAACAAATTCAAGATGCAGTGGAATATAATCGCCTGTCTTCTCGTTGATCCACTTCTCTCCTTCCGGTACCTGCCCGGAACTCATCATGTCCTGGGCAGACATTGTATGCTCGGAATGACTCATCTTGTCGCTTTGAGCATATGTCACACCCACGTTCGACAAAAGAAAAAGCAAGAGGAGCGAAAGGAGACGACTATTTAAGAAGCTTTGGTTCATGATCTTCTCTATTTTTTAACGGCCTCAGAAGCCCCTGTGTTGAGGTTGACTTTCAGAGCAGTTCTATATTTATGTTTCGTCTTGAAACTGTCCCGGCTTGGCCCATAAGCGAGCAGCACTATAGTGTCACCATTGACATCAATAACCGGATCATATTTATCGGTGGATTTAAGAGGCATGGTAAACTCTATTGTGGTAATGCCACCCTCCTCTGTTCCTCCAACCAGTGCCGCATCAACAGTTCCCCCTAGTTTTTTATCAGAGCTGTGCTTGGTAGGCCCATTACCAAATTCATCAATTATTTTCGCCTCACCCTTTTTTACATAGCCAAGAACAAAGTTTGCGTCCTTCATTTTCTTGCTCGGATTAAAGCCAATGCCAACCCAACCTTCTGTTTCCGCCGACATTTTCACGGCAAGAGTATCTCCGACAACCTTCCAGCTAAAAGACATTTTTTTAGCTTTTGCCTCATGGTCATATTCCGCGCCATATACACCTGAAACAGCAGTCATCAACACGACACAGATCGCTGCAACTAAACTGATTATTTTTCTAGTTTTCATAATTTCTCCGAATCTATTTGCATATATATACATTTCGCCTCTGCTACTTGGTGGCATACTATCACACTCCCGCAAACAAAAAAAGGCTTTAGCATTATACCAACAATGTTTTTGCTAATAATTACTAAATGGGAGTTATTTCCATAAATTTTAATTGAAAATACTGACTACCGTGATTACGGTTCAGCATTGTACCCTTTTAAAGGAGTATACATAGTCAAGGGCGATCTCCGCCTTACTCCCACTTACCTTAACTGGAGGAAATAGTATGGCAGAAAAAATGGCAGTATATAAATGTGAACTTTGTGGAAATATTGTTGAAGTTCTTACAGCCGGATCGGCTGAGTTGATGTGCTGTGGGCAGCAGATGGTCATGCAGACAGAGAACACAACCGATGCCGCAGTAGAAAAACATGTCCCTGTACTGGAGAAAAAAGGTGATGGCTGGCAGGTGAGCGTAGGCTCTGTAGATCACCCGATGACCGACGACCACTATATAGAATGGATAGAGCTTATTGCCGGTGATACTGTATATCGCCAATTTCTCAACCCATCAGACAAACCAACTGCCTATTTTCCATCAGTTGAGGGTGATGTGTCAGCCCGTGCATATTGCAACCTTCATGGTCTCTGGAAAGCCTAAGCCTCGTTTAAACCACGTCCCCTGTGGAGAGAGTTGACGATCCAACAGGGGACACATTCCCCCCGATACCTTTAACATGCAGCTATGGACAAAAACACCAGCTATCGTATAGAAACCGACAGTATGGGTGATGTCCAGGTACCATCCCGGGCATTGTATGGTGCACAGACTCAGCGTGCAGTTGAGAATTTCACAATATCCAGCCAGACACTCCCCTGGTCCTTCATTCGAGCGATTCTTCTTATCAAACAGTCTGCCGCCGTTGCCAACAACGAGATTGGCCTCCTCTCTGACGAACTCAGTGGCGCCATTATAGACAGTGCTGCTGAGCTTCTTGCCATCAAACCGATGAAAGAGTTCCCTGTTTCAGTGTTTCAAACAGGATCCGGAACCAGTACAAACATGAATGTCAATGAGGTAATCTGTGGTATTGCGAAACTAAAAGGAATAGAGCTTTCAGCCAATGACCATGTCAATCTCGGCCAGAGCAGTAATGATGTCATTCCCACGGCCCTGCATATTGCCGCTGCAGTTGAGACGGAAGAAAAACTACTTCCCGCACTTGGCAGCCTGGCGGATGAAATTCTGCTTTTTGCCGATAACAACAGGGATGTCATAAAAACAGGCAGAACTCATCTCATGGACGCCCTGCCAATCCGGTTGAAAGCTGAGTTTGAAGGCTGGGCAGCTCAGATCAATGAGTGTTGTGAACGGATTGACGATACCCTCGTGAGACTTCGGCGATTACCTCTTGGAGGTACAGCTGTAGGCAGCGGAGTCAACTGCCACCCTGATTTTCCAGGAAAAGCTATTACAGCAATAAATGAAAAAACAGGTATTGCCTTTACAACAACCGTATCTTTTTACAAAGGTATCAGCAGTCTTGACACTATAGTTGAACATTCGGGCACACTTAAAACCACAGGCATAGCCTTAAGCAAGATCGCAAATGATCTGCGCTGGATGAACTCCGGCCCTCTAGCCGGACTGGCGGAGATAAAATTGCCGGCTCTGCAACCCGGATCAAGTATCATGCCGGCAAAGGTGAACCCGGTGATCCCGGAAGCAGTCTGCATGGCTGTTGCTCAAGTTGTGGGCAACGATGCGACAATTCATGTTGCCGGACTCGGAGGAAATTTTCAACTCAATACCATGCTACCGATAGCTGCGGTAAGCATATTGAATTCCATCGAACTGTTAACGGGAAGTGCCCTTTCCCTTGCAGAAAAAGCGATTTCAGGAATCATAGTCAACCGCGAAACCTGCCAACACTCTCTCACACTCAATCCGATACTCGTTACTTCACTGAATCCAATCATAGGCTACATGAAAGCCGCAGAGATAGGTAAAGTTGCAGCAGCAGAAAAGAGACCGGTGATCGATGTGGCAAAAGAGTTAACCGACATTCCTCATAAAGAGTTGGCACAACTGCTTGACCCGAAAAATCTTGCCGACTGGTTTAAGGATAGAAACAAACCCGAATAAATCGGAATTTTAGAATGCTTGGATAAGTGCCATGGAAGTAAGTTTAACCACATAATTTTAAACGACCTTCCTCACTTGCTTGTTTTTTATTACAGAAGTTCTGGAGTAAGGTACTAATAACCCCCGGTATCGTATCGACAAAGACATCGACCGTTCTATCAACAGTGAAAGAAACCAGTCGAATCCCCATACAGCAACTACCATAAGAGAATTTTGCTATGCCAATGTCCCAGTCTTTTAAGAACAGGCTTTTCCCCGTACTCAAAAAAGTAGCAGGCCACTTTCAAACTCCCTTTCATATCTACGATGAGTCCGGCATAAGAGAAACGGGCAGACGTTTGCAAGCGGCCTTTAATGAAATCGATACATTCAAGGAATATTACGCTGTTAAGGCACTGCCAAACCCCAGGATACTGGAGATTATGCAGTCCATGGGTTTTGGTTTTGATTGCAGTTCAATCACGGAGTTACAGCTCTGCCGCAAAATCAGTGGTCACGGTGAAGATATCATGTTCACCTCCAACAACACCAGTCGTGAAGTTTTCATTGAAGCTGAAAAGGATGGCGGATGCATCCTTAACCTTGATGATATCAACCTGATAGATAAACTACCAACGATGCCTGAGCTCATCTCTTTCCGTTACAACCCCGGTGCAAGGCGTACAGGCAATGATATTATCGGCAATCCTCTTGAAGCTAAATACGGTGTCAGTCATGAACAGATCATCGGGGCCTATCGCAAGGTAAAGGCTAAAGGGGTGACTCGTTTTGGCATCCATACCATGGTTGCTTCAAATGAGTTGAACTATAAATATATGGTTCAGACTGCGCAAATGCTCCTTGAATTAATTGCCGAAATCAGCGCTGAGCTAAACATTGAGTTTGAATTCATCAATATTGGAGGAGGGCTGGGTATTCCATATCAACCCGATATCCCAAGTCTGGATCTAGAGAGTATGGGCAGAGAGATTACCGTACTTTTCCATGACTTTAAAAAACAGCATGGCTACGTTCCTGCACTCTTTATGGAGAGCGGCCGATTTATGACCGGCCCCCATGGTGTTCTAGTTGTCACAGCAATAAACCGGAAGGAAATCTATCGCACCTATGTGGGGGTTGATGCCTCCATGAGCGCCCTTATGCGTCCAGCCTTGTATGGAGCCTACCACCATATTGATGTCCTCGATAAAAAACAATCCGATGGGGTGGAAACTGTGGATATTGTGGGATCGCTGTGTGAGAACAATGATAAATTTGCTATTCAGCGGGATCTGCCTCCCCTTACTGACGGTGATCTCCTGATCATTCATGATACCGGCGCCCACGGTCATTCCATGGGCTTCTCTTATAACGGTAATCTGCGGCCAAAAGAGTTACTGCTTACAGCGGATAACAGGGTTGAGATTATACGAAGGGAAGAACGGTCTGAAGATTATTTTGCCACCCTGCAATTTGACCCGGACAGTCTCACCCTCTGATTCTCTTGTGCACGATCCCATTTTGACTTATCCATCTCAAACTTCCGATAAGCGTAAACATCGAGTGACCTTTTTACGAGGCTATCAAACATGACCATAGACATCAGTAGTTTTTTAGAAACAGTGGCAGACGAAGTCAAAGATAAAGAAGTCCCGGTGGTTGATCTGATCGCCGTGCAGACCAGAGATCCCTTCAAGGTTCTGGTGGCAACCATACTCTCTGCCCGAACAAAAGATGAAACAACCGCCAAGGCTTCAAAAAAACTCTTTCGTCTTGCCCCTGACAGAAAGGCTCTTGACCGGCTCGCGGAAGATCATATTGCAAAACTCATCTACCCCGTCGGATTCTATAAAAACAAAGCGGGTTATCTGTCAAAGCTCCCTGCGGCCCTGGAAGAAATTGGGGGAA
>JAUVON010000131.1 GCA_030599175.1 Desulfobulbaceae bacterium
AAAAGTTGAAAGAGTAGTTCTACGCTTTCGATGAAATAGTGCGGAGCAGAGTAATCTTTTCGAAAGATGGTGGTTGATTTTTCATTATTCATATCTGATTTTTCCTCTGTATCAGGGGCGTTTCCAGGGTATCTTACTGGTTGACACTCAGATGTATTTAATTATATTTATGAACCAGGACAGACACTAACTATTTTTACTCACAAAACAACAGGGAAAGGTACTAAATGATCACAATTAATGAGCATTATCTTAAACTGCAGGCATCATATCTCTTTTCTGACATTGCCGGGCGGGTAGCAGCTTTTCAGGAAAAGAACCCGGATAAGGATATTATCAAGCTGGGAATCGGCGATGTAACAAAGGGACTCACCCGATCATCTATTGAAGCTTTCCATAAAGCTGTTGATGAAATGGCGGACGATACAACTTTTCGAGGTTATGGACCTGAGCAGGGCTATGGGTTTTTGAGAGACGCCATTGCTGCAAACGACTTTCAAAGCCGTGGAGCGGATATTTCAGCGGATGAAATATTTGTCAGTGATGGTGCAAAATGTGACACCGGAAATATCCAGGAGCTTTTTACCCGGGATATCAAAATTGCAATCCCTGATCCCGTCTACCCTGTCTATCTTGATACAAATGTGATGGCCGGACGCACCGGGGATTTTGCTGATGGCAGATTTAAAGGACTTGTCTATCTCGACAGTACTAAGGAAAATAATTTTGTGCCGTCACTTCCCCGAGAAAATGTTGATTTGATTTATCTTTGCTTTCCAAATAATCCAACAGGGTCAACCATTACCAGAGAAGAGTTAAAAACGTGGGTTGATTATGCCAGAGATCATAAAGCCCTGATACTTTTTGATGCTGCTTATGAAGCTTTTATACGTGATGAATCTCTGCCCAGATCAATCTATGAGATTGAAGGTGCAAAAGAGGTCGCCATTGAATTTCGGAGTTTTTCAAAGAGTGCCGGTTTTACAGGAACCAGGTGTGCATATAGTGTAGTGCCAAAAGAGTGCACAGCTTACGATTCCAAGGGAAACAAACAATTGCTCCATAGTCTGTGGAACAGACGGCACTGCACAAAATTCAACGGTGTCTCATATCCTGTTCAGCGTGCTGCCGAGGCAACCTTCAGTGAGGCAGGTAAAATCCAGACCAGAGCGCTCACTGACTACTATATGAAAAATGCGGATTTTGTATGTAAAACCATTGCAAAGCTTGGGTATGAATATGCTGGAGGAAAAAATTCTCCATATATATGGATTGATGGAGCAATGGATTCCTGGGAGTTTTTTGATATGTTGCTCAATAAAACGGGGGTTGTCTGTACTCCCGGCGCTGGTTTTGGTAAATGCGGCAACGGTTATATTCGTATCTCCGCTTTTAACAGCTATGAAAATGTAGAAATTGCAATGGCAAGGATGACCGAGGCTCTTTCATAAAAGTCAGTTCTTCCAGTATCGGCAATTCTCTTATGAGAGAATTGCCGGTTTGAAATGAATTTTTTCCTTAATCCCCTCCATCTCTATTACTCTTCTTCCACCATGCAATACCATCCAGTCGATAACCCCCTCAACCAATCTTTCCGGAGCTGATGCACCGGCAGTAATGCCCACTTTTTTTATACCCCTGAGCCATTCAGGGTGAATGTCATCTTTATCGTCTATGAGGTGAGTTCTAATGTTGCATTTCAGGCCAACTTCTTTCAACCGGTTAGAGTTTGAACTGTTTCTTGATCCTACCACAAGAAGAAGATCTGAACTTTCTGCGAGTTGCTTAACTGCGTTCTGGCGATTTTGCGTGGCAAAACAGATATTGGATCGTGGCCCCTTAATGTCTGGAAATCTCGCTTTCAGGATGGCAAGAATGCCGCGCACATCGTTTTTACAGAGTGTTGTCTGGGTAACATAGGCAACCTTTTCCCTATCATTCACCTCTATTTGTCCTGCTTCAATTTCATCTGCCACTATATGCACTCGTCCAAAAACCCTGCCTGCAGTCCCCTCAACCTCCGGATGGTTATGATGGCCGATAATAAGTACGTCGTAATCAAGTGAATGATATTTTTCAACCATCCTATGTACACTGCTCACTAGTGGACAGGTCGCATCAACTGTTCTGAGCCCTAGTTCTGCAGCATATTCTTCCACCCCTGTTGCAACACCATGGGCACTGAAAATACAGACATCTCCTCTCTCGATATCATTAAGGTGTTCCACAAAAATTGCCCCGGATTTTTCGAGCTCCAAAATAACATGCTTATTATGGACAATTTCATGGAGCACATAAACCGGTCGGCCATGCTTTTCAAGACAGAGCTTAACGGTCTCTATCGCTCGTTCTACCCCGGCACAAAATCCTCTCGGAGAAGCTAGTAGAATATCGAAGGATTCGCTCATAAGAAAAAATCAAAGAGTTGGAATTACAAGTACCGGTATTTTTGCCAGTCTGCTGACCCTGCGTGCGCTGGACCCCATTACTCCAATGCCGCGAACCTTTTTGGCCGATTTCCCCATAACAATCATATCCGCTTTTTCTTCTTCAGCAACGCGCAGAATCTCTTCACTCGGTTTACCGGCAACAACCATGACCTCTTTTATGAGAGAAGCATATTTTTCCTCACTCTCAAATTCTTCACTGTAGAGCTTTTTTACCCGGTTTTTCATTTCTTCCAGAACATCCCTCATACTGTTTCTCTCCATTTCTTCGGTAACAGCATCGTCCAGATAAGTCGAGATAACGGCTCTAGCAGCATCACTTATAGGTTCAACAACATGCAGCATTATGATTTGGGCCTTATAATGCTGAGCCATATCCACTGCATACCTGAAGATAGGCCGTGTTTTACTTCCCATGTCGGTAGCATATAAGATTTTTATTACCTGCGGAGCGTATTTCATAATTCATCCTCCCTTTACATCTAATTTTAATCTCAAAAAAACAGTGGTGAAACAATAATCATTGTGGAAAAAAACACAAAAGGCCAGGGTTTCCGCCGAAAATTTCGGCAGGAGACACTGGCCTTTGTTTTACCCAAGCTGATTTCCTATAATCAATACCCCTGCATTTTATCAATGAACTCAGGCAGAAAGAGAGATACCTGAGGGACATAAGTGATAATTACAAGAAATACAAGGAGGACGCAGAGCCAAGGCAGGGCAGATCGGATTGCCCACATCATACTATGCCCCGTCACTCCGGAGATAACAAAAAGATTCAAGCCTACTGGCGGAGTAAGCATTCCAATTTCCATATTCACAACCATAATAATTCCCAAGTGAATAGGATCAATCCCTAGCTGGACAGCAATGGGAAAGAGTATTGGAGCCATAATCAGCAGGATGGCCGAAGGTTCCATAAAGTTACCCGCAGCAAGCAGCAGCAGGTTTACAACTATCAGGAACATCCAGGGCGATAATCCCCAGCTTACAATCATCTCAGCAATATGATGAGGAATACGTTCAGTAGTCAGTACATGTGCAAAGAGCATTGCATTAGCAATGATAAACAGCAGCATGATACTTACCTTGGATGCATCAAGAACAACCTTGTTAACCTCTTTATCGGTTAGACATTTAGGTAGAGCAATAGCCATCTGGATAACATTCCGAATGCTCATTGAGACAACAGATTCACCCTCATTTCGCCATGGCTGGTCCCTCATCGGGCCGATGTCTCTATAGCCCCATACTGCGACAAAAAAGGCATAAACAGCAGAAACTGCAGCTGCCTCAGTAGGACTTGCGACGCCCCCGTAAATTGAGCCCAGAACAATGAAGATCAGCATCAGACCACCGGTTGCACTGGCCCCCGAGGAGACGATCTCACCAAACCCGGCCCATGGTTGACTTGGTATCTTTTTTACACGGGCTACAATATATATGACTACCATGAGCATAAAGCCCATCATCAGACCGGGTATAAAACCGGCCATAAACATGCGAGCTGCAGAGACCTCTGTTGCTGCCGCATAAACGAGCATAACAATTGACGGTGGGATAAGAATACCAAGAGTCCCTGCATTAGCAATAATTCCTGCCGCAATATTCTCCGGATACCCTGCTTTTACCATACCGACTATTACAATTGAGCCGATGGCTGCAACTGTTGCAGGTGATGATCCCGAAACTGCTGCAAAAATCATACAGGCGATAACTGAAGCCATAGCAATTCCACCGCGGATATGCCCGACCAGTGAAAGAGCAAATCGGATGATACGCCTGGCGACACCGCCAGTTGATAGAAATGTCGAAGAAAGGATAAAGAACGGGATTGCCAGCAGAGTATAATGTTCTGATAAAGCTTCAAAAAATTTCAGTGCAATAGAAGCCAGTGAATCACTGGAAAAAAGAAGTATAGTTGTGATACTGGAAAGGCCAAGTGCAAGCGCAATAGGCATACCAATCATCATGCAGCCAAAGAGAAGTACGAATAATGCAACGGTGGTCATGAGATTGCCTCCTCTTTGGTGATATCTTCAGCGAGTTCCATGCTTTCTTTTGCTTCATCGGCATGTTTAAAACTATCAGCGTCTCCAGTAATAACAGACCAGAGTATTATGAGTAAGCGGATATTGAGAAACATAAAGCCAACAATCAGCATACCATGGGCCAGCCAGGTAGGAATTGGCAGATCCTCAAGGTCTATACCAATGAGCTTCATTTTTTTGAGATAGATCCAGCTTCCATAGAGGATCAAACAACAATAGACAATGGCAAGAATTGCCGCTGCTGCTGTTAAGATACGTCTTACATTTCTGGAAAAAAGCTTAACAAAAGAATCCATACCAATATGAGAGCCGACCTTCAGTCCGTATGAGGCTCCGAAAAGAACAAACCACCCAGACATATGCAGAGTGAGTTCCTGTGACCACATAAAACCGGTGTTAAATCCAAAACGCATGACGACATCCACAAAAACCAGCAGTGTTGTCAATACCAGCAAGATGCAGATAACTGCCTCTTCGGTACGATTTAAGATGCGCATAAACATAATGTACCTCTTACAGACTAATCCTCAGTAACGGGATAAGCGGCGTATAAGATTTTCTTTAAGAAAACTTTATACGCCGCTGAAATAACAGGTGATTCCTCCATAGATGAAGGAATCTGCCTATACGGGTTTTACATATTAGACTTGTAAGCAGCGTCGATCATATCTTTGCCGATCTCTTTTTCGAACTCTTCCCAGACAGGTTTCATAGCCTCTACCCATTGGCTACGCTCTGCATCGGAAAGCTCAATCAGCTTGGAACGTTTTGAATCAATAATTTTCTGTCGGTCATCAAGAGCTTTTTTAGCCGCAATACCATTACCGAAAACAATTGCCTCGTCCAGAGCTTTTTTAACTTCAGCCTGCAGATCTTTGTCGAGGCTCATCCAGAATTCTTTTGAAGTGACGACCATATAGTCGAGAACTCCGTGATTGGACTCTGTGATGTATGGCTGGACTTCAAAGAACTTCTTGGAAAAGATGTTAGACCAGGTGTTCTCCTGGCCATCAATAGCTTTAGTCTGCAAGAGAGTGAAAACTTCAGAGAAAGGCTTTTTCAAAGGAGTTGCTCCAACTGCTTTAAACTGAGCGGCGAGTACGTCTGAAGACATGATACGGAATTTCAACCCTTTCGCATCGGCAGGAACCTTCAGAGGCTGACTGGATGAAAGCTGCTTCATGCCGTTATGAAGATACCCCAGGCCAACCAGCCCTTTTTTCTCCAGGGAGGCGAGGAGCTCGTGACCCTTGTCACTGCTCTGGAATTTTTCAGCAGCCGTCATATCCTTAAAGAGAAATGGGAGGTCAAAAATCTGCAGTTTTTTTGTATAACGGGAAAATTTGGACAGTGCAGGCGCAGCCATCTGTACATCACCGAGCAGCATAGCTTCAAGCACCTTATTGTCTCCAAACAGCTGAGAGTTTGGGAAAACTTCGACCTGAACCTTACCTGCCAGACGCTCAGCAACCAGGTCTTTAAATTTGTTGGCCATCTGACCCTTTGGTGTGTTTTCTGCAACAACATGGGAAAACTTGATGGTAACCGGGGCTGCAAGAGCCAAACCAGCAACCAGCACACTAGAAAGTGCAGCTGTAGCAACAAGCGTTGTAATTTTACTTAACATACGTTCCTCCATAGAATTAGTGTGAACTTCGTTTCTTTGAACAGGTAACAGCAATAAAATAGGTACATTCTTTATGTCCGGAGCATTTGCCCTTGAACATATTTGGTTTTGCAAAGATGGATCCAACTTGAGAAGAAAAATTAAAGGACTGTAAATCAGGGAGATAAAGTAAAACTTAAGGAAACTTACTTTAAAAATGGGTAGAAACCCACCACTTTAATTTAGTCGATGGGTGAAAATAAGACAATGACTACTTTTGAAATACTCTTAAAAAGTTCGATGTTTTACGACGCCATCATTTATAATCACTCTTGTCAAGACCATGCTTCCTCATCTTGTCGTAAAGAGTTTTTCGTGGAATAGCAAGGGTTGTCATGACTTCTTTAATACTGCCATTTGCACCTGCCAGGGCCTGCTCAATGAGGCTTCTTTCAAAACATTCAACCTGTTGAGGAAGGGATTGAGGCTGTTCTTTATTCTGTCCGGATAGAAGTTTCTCCAGCGAATAATCAAACTGATGACCAAGAAGTACATAACGCTCTGCAAGATTTCGTAACTCCCGCACATTTCCCGGCCATGAATAAGAAAGCAAGGTCTGCATTTGTGAACCCCCTGGGGTTGGTGCTTCCTGTTGGTATCTGTGGCCCGCCACAAGGAGAAAATGATGGAACAGCAATGCTATATCCTCTCTTCTGTCGCGTAAAGGGGGGACTTCCAGACATACTACGTTGAGTCTATAATAAAGATCTTCACGAAAATCACCTTTCTCAGCAGCTGAGAGTAGATCAACTTTTGAGGCTGCGACAACACGCAGATCAAGGGGGATTAGTTTATTGGAACCAAGCCTCTCCAAAGATCTCTCCTGCAGAACACGAAGGAGATTTATTTGCACTCGAATCGGCATGGATTCAATTTCATCAAGGAGCAGAGTCCCGCCATTCGCATGTTCAAATTTACCGATTCTCTTAGTTTTTGCATCGGTAAAGGCTCCAGCTTCATGCCCAAACAGTTCACTCTCCATGATCGATTCGGACACGGCCCCGCAATTGATAGCAACAAAATTCTCAGTCCGCCTGCGGCTGTTCTCATGAAGTGCCCGGGCAACCAACTCCTTTCCGGTTCCTGTTTCACCGAGTACGAGAACATCAGCTCCGGTATCAGCAACCTGGGCAATAGTTGTTCTGAGCTGTTCCATAATCGGAGTACGGCCAATTATTCGTGGGCCGGGGGCGCTGTGAAGTTCAAGTTTACGGCGCAGGTTTCTGTTTTCTATT
>JAUVON010000242.1 GCA_030599175.1 Desulfobulbaceae bacterium
GTGATGAAGAGGCTGCTCCTGTAAATTTCTCAGACCCCAGGTATGACAGACGAGCCGAAGGTGTGGGTGACCGTCGAAGTGAATCCTTCAATGATCGCCGCAAAAGTGATCGAAGGAAAATTTCCAGGGCTTCAGGTAAACGGTCGTCAAAATCTAAAACGTCCATCGACCCCATGAATATTTATCTTCGGGAAATGGGGACGCTTACTCTGCTCAATCATAAAGAAGAGCTGAAACTTGCGAAAATGATGGAGGATGGCAAGAAAAGAATACAGAATGCAGTAATGAAGACTCCCCTGGCGATTCCGGCACTGTTGGAGGTTGTTAAAGGGCTGGCGGACAATCGCTCCAGAATATGCCAGATTGTATCAGGTATTCAGGATGACCGGCCTGATGAGATTGAACGTGAGAGCAAAATGCTGCTTAGCCATGTGGATAGAGCTGTTGAACTTGATAGAGACCGGAGTGAACTGTTAAAAGAGTATCTGGCACTGGATGAGAGTTCGGATGAGGCAAAACAGCTTTCCAACAAGATGGAACAGGCCGGAGAAGAAATTGCCGGACTTTTTAAAGATAAGATTATCTGTTCTGACTGTGTGACGGCTGTTGCTTCAGGACTAGAGGAGTTATCAAAGAAATTTCGAAAAGTATTTGTGGCGGTCATGGGGGAATATAGCCTGAAAAGCGATGGTTCTCCGGTTGAGGTGACACCTGAGGCAGTTGAGCAACAGGTCAATAGGCAGATGCTGGCAGAATCCGGGTTGGCCCAAAGTCAGCTGGGACAGATCCTCCACGAGGTTGATTTTGGTCAGGAGATGTATAAAGACGCAAGAGAGGGGTTGGTTAGAGCTAATCTTCGGTTGGTCATATCTGTATCAAAGAAATTTGTCAATCGTGGTCTCCAGTTCTCCGATCTCATCCAGGAGGGAAATATCGGCCTGATGAAAGCTGTTGAAAAGTTTGACTATCATCGGGGATATAAATTCAGCACCTATGCAACATGGTGGATCCGGCAGTCAATTACCCGCGGTATCGCTGATCAGGGAAGAACTATCCGGTTGCCTGTTCATATGATTGAAACGATCAACCGACTATTGCGGGTATCCAAGGACTTTCTTCTGGAGGAGCATAGGGAACCCACTACGGAAGAGATGGCTGAACAGTTGGGGACTGAACCCGGTAAGGTGAAGTCTGCCCTGAAAATTGCCAAGGATGCAATTTCTCTGGATACTCCTGTAGGAGATGACGGTGAGAGTCAGCTGGGCGATTTTATAGAGGATAAAGATAGGATCGGTCCTGATGAGGCCAGCATGGTTACGAGCCTCAGGGAGTGTCTTCGCCAAGTTATGTCCTCCCTCACACCGAGAGAGGCAAAAGTATTGAGGATGCGTTATGGCATAGATGTTGACTGCGATCATACCCTGGAGGAGGTAGGTCAGTGTTTTGCCGTCACCAGAGAGCGTATCCGTCAGATTGAGGCCCAGGCCATCGTTAAGTTGAAACATCCATCCAGAGTGGATGAACTCCGTGTTTTTATGACTGATTAGTGCCTGAGCAACGCTGTGAAGATGGAGAAAAAAATGTCTTCTATTCAGGATTGGATCAGTCTTAGTCTTGTGCCGGGCCTGGGAGTCAACGGCTACTGGCGTCTGCTTGACTATTTCCACTCCCCTGGTGATGTACTGCAGGCTTCCCGCAAACAGTTGTGCCAGGCTCCCGGAATCCGCGAAAAACAGATTGCTGGTTTAGTGTCACGGGAGGCTGTACTGCAGTGCGGCAGAGATGAACTGGCAAAACTGGAATCAATCGGCGGGGAAGCTCTTTCCTTTGAAGATCCTGGTTACCCTGCATTGCTTCGGCAGATTTCCGATCCACCTCCCGTGATCTATATTTCAGGTAAAAAAGAACTGTTGAAAGAGAACTCTGTGGCCATTGTAGGGTCACGGGCAGCGACAATCTACGGCAAGAGAACAGCACATTCTCTTGCCGGAAGTCTGGCCCGGTTCTCGGTGGCAGTCGTCTCCGGCCTGGCACTTGGAATTGATGCAGAAGCCCATGCCGGTTCCCTGGCAGTGGGAGGAGATACTATTGCTGTACTTGGTTGCGGGTTGGATGTGGTCTATCCGCGGCAAAACAGAGATCTTTATCGCAGAATCTCAGAACAGGGTGTTCTGGTAAGCGAATATCCCCTGGGAACTCAGCCGGAAGGCTTTCGTTTTCCTGCAAGAAACCGAATTATTGCAGGACTCAGTAAGGGCGTCGTCATTGTCGAGGCTGCTAAAAAATCCGGTTCATTGATTACTGCACAGCTTGCTCTTGATTATGGCAGGGAGGTTTTCGCGGTTCCCGGCCAGGTTGATTCCCATAAAAGTGCAGGTGCCCACTGGCTCTTGCAGCAGGGAGCTAAACTGGTACTTGGGGCCGAGGATATCCTGGAGGAATTTCCCGAAGGTATGATTGGTCTTATGGATGAAAAGCCGGGTGAGGGAGGTGGTAGAACTTTTGCACTCGATCCGGATGCAGAAACTCTGCTGACTCATATAGAACCCTATCCGCAGACCCGTGATGAGTTGATTGAACGTTCCGGGTTGTCCCCTGCCAGGATGAGTGAATTGCTGCTTTTCCTGGAACTCGAGGAGCTTGTGGAAGTGCTTCCTGGGGATAAAATCAGGAAAATAGGCGGTTAGAAAAACAGGTGGTTAGGCTGTAGGCCTTTAGACTGTTAGGAGAAAGATGAATAAAAATGTACAGATAGCACCATCAATATTGTCGGCAGATTTTACCCGGCTGGGGGAAGAGATTCGGGCTGTGGACAAGGCGGGCGCTGATGTTATCCATATTGATGTAATGGATGGGCAGTTTGTGCCAAATATCACGATAGGTCCTTTAATAGTGGAGGCGGTAAGAAGAGTAACAGACAAAGACCTGGATGTGCATCTGATGATCGCTGATCCTGATAAATACCTCGATTCATTTGCTGCAGCCGGCGCAGACTGGATTACGGTACATGTTGAGACCTGTGCCCATCTGCACAGGACAGTATCGAGAATTAAAGAGTTGGGGAAAAAGGCCGGGGCCGTTCTTAACCCTGCCACTTCTCTTTCTACATTGGATTACATTCTTGAGGATCTGGATCTGGTTATGTTGATGTCGGTCAACCCCGGTTTTGGCGGACAGAAATTTATACCGTCTACTCTTGCAAAAGTCTGGCAGCTGCGTCAGCGTATTGATGCCATGGGTTTAGATATCGGTATCGAAGTAGATGGCGGAATCAGTGAGTCTACCATAGCTGATGTTGCTGACGCCGGGGCCAATATCTTTATTGCCGGTTCGGCGGTTTTCGGCAGTGACAACTATGGGGAAACGATCAGTCGATTGAGAAAAAATGCGGAAGCAGGCTGGAAAACAGGTGCATAGGATTTTAGGCTGAAGGCTTCTCAAAAAAACAGCATATCCTCTAACAGCCTAATAGTCTAATGGTCTAACAGTCTAAAAACTTGAAATTGGAGGCAAAACTAATTTGGAAAAGCTGGTCGATATGACATCTGCCCGGGTTTGGCAAAAACTGCAGGAGTTGGCAAAAAGCCCTTATGACCTCACCGCTCCGGGAGCTTTGGAGGCAGGAGACAGGCTGGAAAACTATAAAAGCCGTTCTCAACTGTTGGAGTTGTTCTTTGCTACTGAACGGGTGGATAATAAGGTTCTTCTCTCCCTGCAGGAACTGGCTGATGAACTTTTGCTGGTAGAACAGTTCAGGGAAATGCGCAGAGGGAAAATCAGTAACAGGATTGAAGGGTTCGAGAGTGAAAACAGGCAGGTACTCCATACCGCAAGCAGGGATCTGTTTTCTTCATCCCCGGCAGAACCAGCGGCTACAGACCAGGCCCGGCGGGAGCTCGAAAAATTGAGAGATTTCCTGGGTGAGTTGGATGAGGGTCAGCTACTTAACAGCGACGGAAAACCCTTTGATACCATGGTTCATATTGGTATCGGCGGATCTGATCTTGGCCCCAGGTCTATTTACGAAGCCCTGAAACCGTATGGCATCAGCGGCAGGAAGGTCTTTTTCATCTCTAATGTAGATCCTGATGATGCTGCACGGGTTCTGGCTGAGATCAACCTGGAAACTTGTCTAGTAAATATTGTATCCAAGAGCGGTACAACCCTTGAGACCCTTACCAATGAACGTCTGGTCCGTTCCCTGATGACAGAACGGGGTTTGAATCCGGCAAAGCAGTGCATCACCGTCACCGGTGAGAAGAGTCCTATGGATAACCCGGAAGAATATCTGCGCTCTTTTTATATGTTTGACTATATCGGAGGAAGATATAGTTCCACATCCATGGTCGGGGTGGTAATGCTTGGCTTTTATATGGGCTATGACAGGGTGATGGAATTTCTGGAGGGAGCTGCCACTGTCGATTATGAAGCTGAAGAGAGTGATATTTTCAAAAACGTCCCCCTTATGCTTGCCCTTCTAGGGGTATGGAACCACAATCTTCTTAACAGTAGCAGTCTGGTTATTTTGCCGTACAGTCAGGCACTGCACCGTTTTCCCGCACATCTTCAGCAGTGTGATATGGAGAGCAACGGTAAATCCATTAACCGCCAGGGTGAGAGGGTGGTATATAAGACCGGACCGGTAATCTGGGGAGAGCCGGGGACAAACGGTCAGCATGCCTTCTATCAGTTACTGCATCAGGGGACGGAGGTGGTTCCGGCTGAGTTTATTGGTTTCTTAGACTCTCAATCAGGACAGGATAAAAGTGTGAAAGGCTCAACATCCCAGGAGAAGCTGTTATCTAATTTATTTGCCCAGGTAGTGGCGA
>JAUVON010000376.1 GCA_030599175.1 Desulfobulbaceae bacterium
CCTATCTTTTGCTGAGGGAAAAACTTTGTTTTTCCGATACATTAAAATCACCACAAAGCCCATGAACCTGTCAGCAGAACATAGATCCCCAGAACCAGGTTGCTGGTACCATGAGCCACGATACAGAGCCATAAATCTTTTTTCCAGTACAGTAAAATATTGAGCAGGATACAGTAAATTGCCGCAGCAAACCATTCAGGATGAGCGAGGGTAAAAAGCATCACGATCCATAAAAAGGATCGAAGGGTAAAGACGCCTATGGGCTGCTCCTCCCAATCTGCTGAAATCACCCATCGTAAAAGAAACCCCCGCCAGAAAATTTCTTCAACCACGGGTACAAGCAACGCCAGCCCGAGAAAGCGAACCAAAATAAACAGCCATCTGAAAAATGGCCCATCAATTTCTACAAATGGGTTAAACCCCAATCGAGGGTCAGGCTGCAGCCAGGCTGGAAGAAGAGAGATAACAGCTTCGTCGAGATGGGAGTTGGAGAGCAGTATCCAGATAAATATACCGACAAGCCCTACAATAATGCCTGGTACTACATTTATGTGTGGTCGGAACAGGTGTCTGCCGCTAAGCAGATAAATGGTCGCCCCACTCACCATGATTACCGTGGCAATATAGAGCCAGGGGTAAAATTCACTATAACTCGCAGCAACCTGGCTAAAGAGAAGATAAAGGACAAAGGGAACTATATACGGAACCATGCCGCATTTTTTTGCATTAAAAACCATAGGCCCCCGTTGATTGCCTTAAAAATAGCTTATTGGTTCTTCTACCCACCAAAGGAGCACTAAAATGGCTGTCCAAACATTACCCAGCCTGCTGAACCTTCCTCTGAGACAGCATAATCAAACCGAACCACCCCACCTGCCATCATGGCCCGAAAGCCAAAACCTATATCTCCCTTCCAGTCGGAGAACAGATCGGAATATTCATCAGCCACACGCCCCCCTTCAACAAACCCGACAAGCTGCATCCAGTCCATTTTCAGCCACTTCAGCCATGAAACTTCCCCTATTGGGTTCCATTTAGGGGTATAGCGATACTCGGCTGTTGTATATATAACGGATTTGTCATTAAACCTGTTATTGGGATAGGCACGCAGTCTATAAAAGCCACCAAGTTTTGCGCCTTCCAGAAAAGGTGGACTATGGGAAGTAATCTCGTTGCCGTTCTCATCAACATAAGACTCTTCTGAGACTGCATCTCCCGTCCAGAAATTTAAAGCAACCACCCGCTGACGGGCGTAATCAGAAGAACCAAAAGAAAAATATTTACTCCCTTCAAACTGCAAAAATGTCCAGGTTTCTTCTGATTCAAGCCAGGCAAAATCGTGGATGACAGAGAGATACTGACTACTACCCGTCGATGGGTTGGAATAAAAATCCGTGTTGTTATATAAAACACCAAACTCCAGGGGATGAATTGTACCGCTAACTTCTCCCTCGTCCGTCTCATAATTTTGATAGCGATTGAACTGCCTCAGCACCATTACGGTGGCTCCGGATTCCAGAGGGTTCCATTGTTCCCCTCCACTGGCCCCTGATACCAGCATACCGTTTTTCAATTTGTAGGTAGCCATTCCGCTGTCACGCATTCTGCCGATGGGCAAAACATATTCCAGTTTCATTTCCCACCAGTTGTCTGTAGCTTCTTCCTCGAGATAATCATCCTTGTCCGAATCATTTGACCCGGCAGGAATACCCGGAGAATGGCCTGGAACCTCTACATAAGCCCTCTGCCTGGGATAGTGCCCCGCCGACCCTATTGCAGAGAAATAAAACCGATCCGACGATGGCAACACCGCAAGATCCCACATGCCCAGAACTGCGCCATAGGCTGAGTCAGCGCTGCCGAAAAGAGTTCCGGCAAACAATAACTGATCCTGATAGAACCCTTTTCTCATACCGCCAACCCCGAAGGTTGTTCCCATCGATTCCGAAGGAAAAGCATACGGCAGGACAAGAGTCTCCTGGCCACCAGTTCTTGGGTTTTCTTCACGAATCGATGAGAACTTCATGGATGCATTCGGTTTTCCCAGAGAATTTTGCGCCTGGATCAAAATAAGCAGAAAGGAGATTAATATTATACATATAACTCCGTTACGATATTTCATCCTTGTTATCCTCGATATTGGAATTTGACTGAGTCTATTAATCACGACATTATCCACAAAATTGCCAAAATAATATTGCTTGTTTCCTCGTAAACTCTACACTTTTTTTTTTCTTTTGTAAGAAAAAATTACACATTATGGTGCAGGAAAATTCTTTTTACCTGCACCTTCTGCACCCATCTGTTTTACCGAAATTCTTGACTTTTCCCTCTCTTTTCGTCTATACTAACGTAGTGGAATTGTTGTTTCACTTTGACCAAAGCGAGTTCAAAGATGTGCAAGGATCCCAACCATGCCCGAACAAATCGCTTTTATTTCCACCCGTTTTGCCGGGACAGACGGCGTCTCCCTGGAGTCTGCCAAATGGGCGGAAGTGCTGTGGCAGGATCAGCTTGTCAGTCATTGGTACGGCGGTGTGCTGGATCGCGACAGCAACGTCTCCATGTGCGTGCCCGAAGCCTATTTCGGCCATCCTGAAAACCAGTGGATCAATGACCGCGTATGGGGCCATACTCATCGCGCCCCGGATGTCACCCGCCGCATTCATGACCTAACGGAATACCTCAAAGGCACGCTGTACGATTTTGTAGACCAGTTTGATATTACCCTGCTCATTATCCAGAACGCTCTGGCCATACCTATGCACCTGCCTCTTGGTATGGCACTCACTGAGTTTTTGTCGGAAACAATGATGCCGGCCATTGC
>JAUVON010000150.1 GCA_030599175.1 Desulfobulbaceae bacterium
TCCCGACCTGGGAGGCCAGGTAGATGCATGGTCGGATATTCTTTTTGAAACACTGAAAAATATCAGGGAACTGAGTGACGATATACTGGTGCTTCCAGCCCACTATATAGACTGGGAAGAGGCTAACAGTGATCTTTGTTTTGTCGCCACTCTGGGCGAGGTAAAAAATTACAACAAGGATATTTTTGCAATTGATAACAAAGCTGATTTTCTCACCTTTATTAAGAGCAATATGCGCGATCAGCCGCCGGAATACGCGGAAATTCGTCTTCTCAATGCGAACCTGGAACAGGTGGATGATGCCAGGGCGGAAGAACTGGATCTGGGCAAAAACGAATGTGCTGCCTCAGCCTATGCGGCACAGCAGGCATCACAATAGAACAAAAAAAGGGGGGCAAGATGTTTCCATCCGCCCCCCTTTCTCAAACTTCCTTTTGCACGTAACTGTTCATCAGTTCCCGATATAGGTGCAAGCAGGAAGAAGCACTATAGTTTGCCTATGTGAATCGACCTGATCGTGCCTAGATTGGGTGCTGATGAATTGTTACATTTTTTTAGAAGTATCTTTTCAATAGTCCCGCAAAAGCCTGTCCATGCCGTGCTTCATCTTTACACATCTCATGCACGGTGTCATGAATTGCATCAAGATTCAGTTCTTTTGCTCTGACAGCCAGCGCCTTTTTACCTGCACAGGCACCATGCTCTGCAGCCACTCTGGCCTCAAGATTAGCTCTTGTATCTCCAACAACAACTTCTCCAAGTAATTCGGCAAATTTTGCAGCGTGCTCAGCCTCTTCAAAAGCTATTCTTTTATAGGCTTCGGCGACCTCAGGAAAACCTTCACGATCAGCCTGACGACTCATCGCAAGATACATACCGACTTCAGTACATTCCCCAGTGAAATTTGCCCGAAGACCTTCAAGAATTTCCTCGTCAACGCCTTCAGCAACTCCAATCACATGCTGATCAGCCCAGCTGGTTGCTTCTCCGGTATATTCTTTGAATTTGCTTGCTGCTGCTCCACATTGAGGACAATTCTCTGGTGGTGCCTCGCCTTCATGAACATAACCACATACTGAACATACGAATTTCTGCATTGTTGATCTCCTTTTTGTATAATAATAATTACCATTACCCTAAAATAACGAGACGAGAATACACTTCATGGATACGTTTTGCAAGAAGAATTTTTCTCCCTTATCATTTTTCTTGAACACTGATTTGCGACAGCATGAAAAATCAGGTAATTTTAATGCTGAATGACCTCCAGCCCGGACTACAGAAAAATAATGAAAATATACCCCAGCTACAATGATGAACCCAAAGACACATTCTCTCCTCTATCTGAAGAACTCTACTGCGACCTCTATGAGATTGAAATGGAGAGATTTTCAGATGACATTCTATTCTACAAAAAAATTCTGCCTGAAAGGGGTGCTTTTCTGGAGTTGGGTTGTGGAACAGGACGAATAACCGAATGTCTCCCCCAAGAAAACAGAACAGTTGTCGGAATAGATATATCTCTTCGTATGCTGCAAAAAGCTGTCGCAAAAAGAATCTCAGATTGCAGCTATATCAACATGGATATGCGGCTACCTGCATTTTCCACAAACTTCGATGCCATTCTTATTCCCTATAACACACTCAACCTGCTCTCCGGAGAGAGTGATATCCTATCCTGTCTTAAACATTGCAGATCTCTTCTAAACAAAAATGGCAAAATCTACCTGCAGCTTTTTATTCCTGATAAAAAACTTAAAGAACACAGTGGCAGAGTATTTCAATTCCAGATGTTTGACAGACCGGAGGGAGGAAAACTCATTAAGGAGATACTCAGACAATATCACGCCGATTCCCGAACCATCCTGGTTGAAGAGAGATATCGCATTCGTCCAATGAAAAAAGGGTATGAAAACCAAAACCTGAATCATTTTTTCACAATTGCAGGATGTTCTTACGATGAGTGGGTCTCACTCTTTAAGCAGGCAGGATTATATATTGTCGACTGCTGGGGAGACTATAATTTTAATCCCTTCCACCCCCGCCATTCCTCCTGCCTCCTTGCAAGCCTCAGTTCTTAAGGGTACCTTGAAAAATTAGATTTTTCATTGAATATCGAGGCAGCCATTTTTTTACCACAGGTATATAGTTAATATCTCGATGCCTCGTTCCTAGCTTATCGGATGATAAAAAAATATGGGTAACGAAGAGATTAGGCGAAAAACAATTTTGCAAGGTGGCCTTAAATAAACCGCTCGATAGAGACTCTCTTTGACCTAGGTCAAGGTTATTAAATGCTCAGGATGTAGAATCACACTGGAGACTGAAAAAAAGTGTCCCTGTTATTGCCAGGCACATTATTCGTGAATATCGTAAGCGAAGCAAAAGAAGGACGCTGGTCGAATAAACACACTAACCTGAACCAAGGAGAACAAATTATGTTTTGTAATCAATGCGAACAAACCGCAAAAGGGGTCGCCTGCACCACTATAGGTGTCTGTGGCAAGACTGACGAAGTCGCCGGCCTGGAGGATCTTCTCACCTATGCAGTTCAAGGCTTATCCGTTGTTGCAGTTGAAGCCCGTAAAAACGGTATTATCGACAATGCTATTGACCGTTTTACCTGCGAGGCAATTTTTTCCTGCCTCACAAATGTCGATTTTGACCCCCAACGGTTTGAAAATTTTATAATTAAAACTGTAGAGTTGCGTGAAGGATTGAAAGAAAAAGTAAAAGCTGCCGGCGGCAATGTTGACTTTGATGCTGCAGCAGCTAGTTTCACTCCCGGTGGTTCTCTGGATGCAATGATTGCCCAGGGACAGGAACTGGACTTTTTCAACAGCCTGGATGAAAATGAAGATCTCCGCTCTCTCAAACAGACCACTATGTACGGTATTCGCGGTCTTGCTGCATATGCCGACCATGCGGCAATCCTTGGCCAGGAAGATGATTCTGTCTACACATATATACATGAAACCATGGCTGAGTTTACCCACGGCGGCCAGGGTCTTGACGAGCTCGTAGGCATTACACTTAAATGCGGTGAGGTCAACCTCAAGGCAATGGAGCTGCTCGATGCAGGAAATACCGGGACCTTCGGGCATCCAGTTCCCACCGAGGTACCGTTAGGTGCCAAAGCGGGCAAGGCCATCGCAGTGACCGGTCATGACCTGAAAGATCTCGACCTCCTGCTAAAGCAGACCGAAGGAAAGGGAATCAACATTTATACCCATGGTGAAATGCTGCCTTGTCACGCTTACCCGGAACTGAAAAAGTATGACCATTTTTACGGTCACTATGGAACCGCCTGGCAGAATCAGGCCAAGGAATTCCCTGAATTTCCAGGCGCAATTCTTTTCACCACCAACTGCATCCAGAAGCCAAAAGATTCTTACAAGGCCAATGTATTTACTACTGGTCTGGTAGGGTGGCCCGATGTAGTTCATATTGGAGAAGATAAGGATTTTACTCCTGTTATTGAACGTGCCCTGGCACTACCCGGATTTGCCGAAGACACTGATAAAGGAAGCGTTCTCACCGGATTTGCCCGCAATACCGTACTTGGCGTTGCCGATAAGATTATCGAAGGCGTGAAAAGCAAAGCCATCCGCCACTTTTTTCTAGTCGGCGGCTGTGATGGTGCCAAGCCCGGCCGGAACTACTTCACCGACTTTGTAGAGCAGGTTCCAGAAGATTGTCTGGTACTGACTCTAGCCTGCGGTAAATTCCGATTCTTTGATAAAAAACTTGGAGATATTGGTGGTATTCCACGTCTACTTGATGTTGGCCAGTGTAATGATGCCTACTCGGCCATCCAGATAGCTGTGGCTCTTGCCGGGGCATTTGAATGTGACGTAAATGATCTGCCTCTTTCAATAGTTCTCTCCTGGTATGAGCAGAAGGCTGTGGTTATTCTTCTCACCCTCTTCAGCCTGGGTATTAAGGACATTCGCCTCGGACCCTCCCTGCCCGCATTTATTTCACCAAACGTTCTCGACGTACTTGTTCAGAACTTTGAATGTAAACCCATTGCGGAAACTGCAGCGGCTGATCTGAAGACGATTCTTGGTTAATCACACGTAGTAATCCGGGTATCTCATCCGGTACCAGGCGGGATATCAATTTTGATATCCCGCCTTTTTCTTTTATCACCTTCTCCTGAAAATTATATAGTCGGGAGTCTCTCCCTCTCCTTTCCTAAAGCACATGACTTTCATATAAAAAAGCATTTTAATTACAAAATGATCGCAAAACTTGATCCAGATCAAAGATTTCTACCCGTTTCGTGCTAATAATGGAGACATCGTCAGAACACAACACTACACTAACCAGCCAGGAGGATGGCATATGAAAGCTGTAAGAAAAATAATTGAGATAGATGAAGAATTATGTGACGGCTGTGGACTCTGTGTGCCGGATTGCGCAGAAGGTTCACTGAAGATAATAGACGGCAAGGCAAAACTGGTCGCCGACAAGTTATGTGATGGACTCGGTGCATGTCTCGGGGCCTGTCCCACAGGTGCACTGAAAATAATAGAGCGGTACTCGGATGAGTTTGATGAAGAAGCCGTAGAAGTATTCCTCGCAGAAGAGAAGAAAAAAGAGGTGGCAAAAGCACCGGAGACCATGGATTGCGGTTGTGCATCCACCCATATTCAATCCTTTAAGCCCGCCTCTTCAAAGTCACCAACCCCGTGTCAGACAGCAAACATCCCGATCAATATCCCTGCAGCCGGCTCGTCGGCTTCCATGCTTACCCACTGGCCGGTACAGATCCGTCTAGTTCCGGCACATGCCCCCTTCCTGAAGAACAGTGACCTGCTGGTAGCGGCAGACTGCACAGCAGTAACGGTGAAAGATTTCCAACAAAAATATCTTGACGGGAAAACGGTGCTGATGGGGTGTCCTAAATTCGACGACGCAGAAAGCTATGTGGAGCGCTTTGCCGAGATAATCCAGACCTGTGACCTTAAGAGCCTCACCGTATTAATCATGGAGGTTCCCTGCTGTTCCGCCATGAACGTAATCATCAAAAAGGCAATAGAAAAAGCGGGGGTACCTGTTCCAGTCGAACAGATTACAATCTCAACACGTGGTGAAGAGCTGGAAAGAAAAATGTGGTAAACTCAAGCAGATAGGCTGGAGGCCGTAACCTGTTAGGGAATTATTTGCTGACAGTCTGCAAAGCGCCTCTCAGCCTACCATCTAAGAGTTATTCCCGACGGTGATTCACTGATCGTGGCACCCAGAGGCTGCAGAAGCTGAAACAACGGCCTGCCGAAATAAAACAGCTCTTCACTAAGCTGCAAATTTAAATCCCGTATCACCCTTGTTCGAAAGCGTAAATCGTCTCCCACCAGCTTTTCCAATTCTTTTGCCAGCTGTTCAGTTAACCGATAACTGTTAGCCCTGATATACAGAAAATCAGGCACGGGGCAGATTCGTTCATGTTCTCTTATCACAGGAATCAGCGGATCAGCGGCAGCGAGTATATCAAAACGGCTTAAAGTCTCTTTCTCAACTATGTCCAGAATGTCCTTCGTATCCCAGCACTTCAGGAGTACACATGCCTGGGGCCGGTTTTCATAAATTGTGCACCCTTTTTCCCCGTCATAGTAACGACAGTCCCACTGCCGTCCCGTACCGACAATTTTCACCAGTTCAACCCCGGCAGGCTGTATACCCCCCGCCATTGGATTTTCCGTCAGCTCCCCTTTCCTGATAGTGATGAGATTCTCTATAGGAATTTTCCCTTCACGAACCAAGTTGAGGTCTTTTTTATGGAGTGCCGGACCACCCTGTCGACAGCAATTGCCACACTTGTTACAACTATTCTGGCTGAAAGGATGCAGGCTATCATTCTGTAGGAGAGAGTTCCTCATTAAAGCAGCTTACGGGGTAAGCAGATTAAAACCGTTTTTAGCCAGAAGTTTGAACACCTGATTAGGTTTCCGGCTATTTACTCTCATATAGATTTCTCCACCCTCCTCTCTTTGCCCCAGACGAATGAGACGGGTAAGAGGGATATCATTATTTTCCAGCAGGGTGACTATTGCGCTCATGATATTTCCCCGGCCATCATCTTCTATTCCCACCAGCAGAGATCCTTTTTCCCCCACGCCAAACAGCTTTCTATATGCCGCAGTAAGATCACGCATAGAGAAAATACCCACAACAACCATTTCTTCACTCACAACAGGAATACCTCCGACTTTATCCCGGTCAAAAATCAGTAGAGCATCGTCAAGGGTTGCCTGCAGTCCAAGGGTGGAACATGACCTTGTCATAATATCAGCAACTGTTGTCTTTTCCACCTGGCTATAGATCAACATATGTTCACTCTTGTTGGCCACAGAGGAGGGAAATGCCGAACGAAGATCTCTATCGGTGAGAATTCCCACAAGCTTTCTATTTCCGTCGACAACAGGAAGATGTCGAAAATAATTTTCATTAAGTATCAGCCGGGCTTCGGGCAAAAATATTTCTGCAGATACTGTAATCGGGTCGGGAGTCATGTGTTCGCTGATATACATATTATCACCATCACCTGGTCTTTTTTAATATATTTTTGCACACTTTCATCTTTAGTGCCTTACTTCAGAACTTCTACAATAAAAAACAAAACATCGAGGAAGGTCATTTAAAATTATATGGTTGAATATACTTTCATGGCACTTATCCAAGCATTCTAAAATTCCAATTTATTTGGGTTAGATTATATTATATCATACACGACTGGTTAAACAGCAATTTTCTATTCATTATTTTAGCGTTTTTCCAAGCTATAATTTCTTTTTTTTATTATTTTTAGTCAGTAGTGTCCGGTTAGAAAATTGCAAAGCATCGAAAACGAATTCATGGGTAACTTTTGTCCGCTTTTGGCAGTAGATTTCTTGATTTTCAAATATTTTTCACA
>JAUVON010000337.1 GCA_030599175.1 Desulfobulbaceae bacterium
GGCCATGCTTGCCCTTATGGGGCTGTTGCCATGGACTGCAACGGTGACTGCCGACGTTTTGCGCTTTGATGGTCAGGATTTATTGACTATCAGTAAAAAACAGATCAGGAAAATTGTCGGTTCTGAAATAACCATGATCTTCCAGGAACCGATGACCAGCTTGAATCCTTGTTTCACCGTCGGCTTTCAACTGACAGAGTCACTCAAGGTGCATCGAGGCATGAATCGCAGGCAGTGTAAAGAAAGGGCGATTGAATTGCTTGATCTGGTTGGAATTCCCGAGCCGGGTAAAAGGCTTACAGCTTTTCCACACCAGCTTTCCGGTGGCATGAATCAGCGGGTGATGATAGCCATGGCTATTAGTTGCAATCCTCGGCTGCTTATTGCCGATGAACCGACGACTGCACTTGACGTTACCATACAGGCCCAGATTCTCGACTTGCTGCTGAACTTACAGCAGGAACAGAACATGGCGCTGATTCTGATTACTCATGATATGGGTGTTGTTGCCGAGACGGCCAAAAGAGTGACGGTTCAATATGCAGGTCAGCAGGTTGAAAAGCAGGATGTTAAAGGACTTTTTTCCAACCCCCACCACCCCTATACTGCTGCTCTTCTGGCATCACTGCCGGAGAGGGCAAAGTCAAAACTCCTTCCATCCATACCCGGGGTAGTACCGGGGCTGTTTGACAGACCTGAAGGCTGTCTGTTCTCCCCACGCTGTACCTTTGCCACCAGACACTGCCGGACTGTTCGACCTGAGGCCGCTTCTCCTGATCTTGGTAGAGCTCTTTGCCATTATCCATTGCAGCATGGTGATCCTGTCGGATATCCATTGACAAGGGAGGCTGTTGTATGAAGCCGGAAGTGATTCTCGAAGCCGAAGATCTTACCCGTCATTACCCGGTAAGCCGAGGTGTTTTTAAGGCACCATCTCTCGTTAAAGCACTTGATGGCGTAACTTTTATGCTCAAAAAAGGGCGTACCCTTGCTGTGGTTGGAGAGTCCGGGTGCGGTAAATCGACTCTGGCCAGGCTCGTGACTCTGATTGAGCAGCCAACTTCAGGTGTGCTTAAGATTGCCGGTGTCGATTTGAGCAGGACTGAAGAGAAGGAGCGGAGAAAGTGGCATGCCAGGGTTCAGATAATTTTTCAGGATCCTTACGGTTCTCTGAATCCGAGGCAGAAGGTTGGTCTGGCACTGGAAGAACCACTATTGGTTAATACCTCCAAATCCAAGGCCGAGCGGCAAAAGGCCGCCCGGGATATGCTTGCCATGGTCGGGCTGCGACCTGAGCATTATGACCGCTATCCGCATATGTTCTCCGGCGGGCAGCGTCAGCGCATAGCAGTGGCAAGAGCGTTGATGCTGGAACCTGAAATCCTGGTACTTGATGAACCGGTATCAGCCCTTGATGTATCTATTCAGGCCCAGATACTGAACCTGTTATCTGAAATACAGGAGCGCCTTAACCTGGCCTATCTTTTTATCAGTCATGACCTCTCTGTTGTTCATCATATCGCGGATGAGGTGATGGTGATGTACCTTGGCGTTCCTGTGGAGTTCGCCACTCGTGATGCTATTTTCAAAGATCCGAAGCATCCCTATACGCAGGCTTTACTTTCGGCAACTCCGACAGCAGACCCGTTTAAAGAAAAAAAACGCATCATTCTCCATGGTGAGTTACCGTCTCCCATGAATCCTCCCTCCGGTTGCACCTTCCACCCCCGCTGCCCGCAGGTCATTGATATTTGTTCGAGCACAATTCCCGAAACCAGGCAGGTCGGTGACAGCATGGTCGCCTGCCATGTGGCAACACCGTAGAAACTGGATTCCCGCCTGCGCGGGAATGACGGAATAGCAAAGAATCATGGATATCACATGGGAGATTAAATATCAGACTTGATTCCACCTTATCTTTATCACCTCTGAACAGCGACATTTTTTCTGCTACGGAAGTGTAAAGTCAACCCCAGCAAACTGAACATTCTCAGCGACAGGATTCATCGGTGCAACAGCATGAACACCACCACACTCCGGGCATTTTCCCACATAGGTTCCTAGAGTAAAGGAGGATTTGCATCCTTGACACACAATATTTATAGCCCCTTGGGAAATGGGTTGATCACGCACCGTGCCACCATGAGCATTGTAGACAAATTCAACTAACTCTTTTCCTTTGGAAAAAGGTCCACCTGCTCCACCAGCCTCATTATTACATCCGCATCCTGCCATGATAATTCTCCTTTAATTTTATAATCGTTTCTTATACGAAAACGTCAGCATCGTTATAAAAGCGAGAATACAAAATTCAAGGAAGACTCGACATGACTTAGATCAATTACTACAAATTTTATGTCTGTTAAGGAGCGCCCAATCAGATTATCTGGCCTGCGAATAAATGGGGACAGACCACGTTTATTCGTTGTATTCTTCAATAGCTTGCAGTATCATCAATGCTATGCCAAGACGATCTAGAATCATTGTGCCTGATATTCCACTCCATATCATCCAACGTGGGAATAACCGGCAATCCTGCTTTTTAGATGAAGATAACTATCTTTTTTATCTTGACTGGCTGAAGGAGTATGCGAAAAGTACAGACTGCTCAATACATGCCTATGTTTTGATGACAAATCATGTCCACCTTCTTTTAACACCGGGAAAATCAGATAGTGCAGGAAGTCTCATGAAACTTCTGGGCCAACGTTATGTGCAATACATTAACCGGACGTATAAACGTAGTGGCACTCTCTGGGAGGGGAGATTTCGTTCGTGCATTATTCAGCAGCAGGAATATCTTTTTTCCTGTCAGCGATATATTGAGATGAACCCAGTACGCGGTGGGATAGTCAAACAACCATGTGATTACCGCTGGTCAAGTTACCAGATTAATGGCCAGGGAAAGAAATCTTCTCTGATTCGTCCCCATTCTCTCTATCAGGAACTCGGAAGGACTGATGCAGAAAGGCAGATGGCGTATCGGGAGTTATTTCGTAGTGAATTGGAATCAGAAGAAATTGATAAAATACGAAAAGCCACTAATGGAAATTTTGCTCTTGGCAACGATATGTTCGCAAACGAAATAAGCGAAATGCTTGGAAGGCGTGTCATACCAGGTAAACCAGGGCGCCCGAGAAAAAAAGCTACGAATAAATAGAAAACGTGGTCTGTCCCCTGTTCTTACTCTGAATTTACAGAACCAATAGCGAATATTTATTCATTTATGCGAAAGTTATATATTATCGTGAAGGAGAGGGTGTCATCGTTGTGAAAGTATTTCTTGGGTGTTATAGAA
>JAUVON010000124.1 GCA_030599175.1 Desulfobulbaceae bacterium
CTTCAGCCGCCGCTGCATTAGCCACGCCCATCCGGGTCAGACGTTTAGCCTTTTCGGTGGCGAGTTCCGGTTCTGTTGGATGTACCCAGCTGCACTGGTCGCGGATATTGGCCATTTCAAAAAAATACTTATTAATTCCGGACTCTTGAAGAGTGGACATAAAGAGCGGTTCATGGGTAGATGGTGAACAGGCGGAAGTGACAATCCTGTTCAGTCGATGCTCTTTAATAATATCTTTCATCCGCTCCTGAGAATCCTGGGAGCAGGTATATAGTGGCTTATCCGTATATACCACTCCGGGCAGCGTCTTTGCGTATTCCATAACGGCATCGACATCAACCACCGAGGCGATATTTGTACCGCAGTGACATATAAAAACTCCTATCCGCAACTCTTCGTCCTCGCCAACCTCCCTTTCATCAGGAAGTTTTTCAGCACTTACCAGACTATCCCTGGCTTCAGCCAGACCGGCAGATGCCGCCTCGGCTGCAGCAGATGCCTCAACCACCGTCTCAGGAATATCCTTTGGACCGTTTATAGCTCCACCGACAAATATTCCGGGCCGGGAAGTAGCCAGCGGACTGAAATGATCCGTAACTGCAAAACCGTATTGGTCGAGTTCAATCTCCAATTTTTCGGCAAGTTTTTTTGTTGACCCGGAAACCTGCAAACCGACAGAAAGCACAACCATATCAAAAATTTCAGACTGCCTCTGGCCTGATTCATCAACGTATCTCAATTCCAGATCACCGGTTTGAGGGTCTTCAAAGACTCTGCTGACCATGGCCCGCACAAAGCGGACATTACTGTCCTGTACCCGGGCAATATAGTCGTCAAAGTTTTTGCCAAATGACCGCATATCTATATAAAAAATAGTCGGTTCAATGGATGAATCGTGCTCCCGGGCAATAAAAGCCTCTTTTGTTGCATACATACAGCAGACAGAAGAGCAATAGTCTCTGTCGCATGAATGATCTCTCGACCCTACACACTGGATCCAGGCAATCTTTTTAGGATGAGCCCCATCCCCCGGCCTGATCACAGTTCCGGTGGTTGGTCCGGAGGCGGATAGAAATCGTTCAAACTCGATGGAGGTGACGACATTTTTATACAGGCCGTAACCGAACTCGCCTCTCGTCCCGGCATCAAAAACTTCTATGCCGGGTGAAAAGATAACTGAACCTACTTTGATCTGTTTTTCACTCTCCACATGAGTGTAATGAATGGCACCCACTCCGCAGATTGACTGACAGGTTCCGCAGGCACCACTGTTCAGTTTAACACAACTCTCCTCGTCTATGGTGGGCACACGGGGAACAGCCTGCGGATAATGGATATTTACAGGCTTTCTGCCATTCAGGTTTTCATTGAAAGTATTCAGAAGCGGCCTGGGCGGTCGGTTACTGACACTGTCTATATCAAGAAAACCAACAGGACAGACAGAGACACAGCCGCCACAAACCTGGCAGATATCAACTCCAGCCTCGATTCCCTCTTCCACCATTTTCAGAGCACCTATTTTCATCACCTTATCACATGTGATCGCACAGAGACCACAACGGATACAGTCAGTACCCTGCCCATCGCCAAGTTCCTTACGAATGGCCAGTGAACGCTCATGCACTGCCGCCCCAATACTTTTCTCAAGCTCCGGCGCATCAGTGACTTTAATCGCTGAAAATTTTTCCGGACAGGCGACAAAGCAGGCACCACATCCGGTACATTTATCTTCGTCAATAACTGCTTTCTGTTTTTTCTCCCAGACAATGGCATCCTGCAGACAGGCGCGAAAACAGAGGCCACAGGCTGAACAGGCCTCTTCCTCAACTGCAAAGGTCCACTTATTTGATGACGAAGGGACAACCGTACCACTTCCCCTGATGCTGTTTTTCTCCTTAGCGCGCAGTTTTTTCTTTTTCTCTCCCTCAGCAACAGGTTCTGGGAAATAAGACTTATGTGTAACCGGGCAGACCAGTTCACACAGCCCACAGCCTGTGCAGCTGTCAACATCTACATATCGGGCATGGCTGACGACGGTTGCCGTGAAATTGCCGGCCTCTCCATCGAGGCTTTTTACATCGCTATGGGTAAAGAGCTCAATATTCTTATGTCGGCCCACCTCCACAAGTTTTGGCGAAACGATACACATGGAGCAGTCATTTGTAGGAAATGTTTTGTCCAGCTGTGCCATTTTCCCGCCAATAGCAGGCGAGCTTTCCACCAGATATACCTTGATACCCGAATTGGCAAGATCCAGGGCTGACTGCATACCACTTATCCCGCCGCCAATGACCATTACAGAACCTGTTGGTTGCACGGCATTTTTTGCAGGAGTTTCCATAATAGTTGTCATACCGAATCCTCCGTAGCCGTGGAATCAAAATGTTGAGTGACGACATCCGGTGAAACAAGGTGTACCTTCTGCTGTTTCTTAGGATATTTGCCCTCTATTGCCGCTATAATCAGCTCCGTTGCAAAAAAAACAGGAAGATCATCCTTCCCACCGAGATCCAGTTGCCGACTTTCCATATTTGCCTGGCACATGGGACAATCTGTCACCATGGCCGTTGCTCCGGCTCTTTTAGCTGCAACTGCAATATCACCCACAAGTTTTCTCGCAATATCAGGTCTTGCCATTGTCAGACTGCCGGAACAGCACTCTGTCCGGTGTGACCAGTTAACCGGCTTTGCTCCGAGAGCCTCAATGATGCATTCAAGGTTGACAGGCATCTCCCAATTAGGAGCGCCGGTGATGTGAGGATGGCGAAGTGAAAGGCAGCCGTAGTAACAGGCTACAGGAAGCCCTGACAACGGCTGACTCACCTTGTCTCTTATTTTCTCCAGGATTTCAGGTCTGGCCAGAAAAGTGGAGATATGAACTATCTCGAACTCAGGTACAGAACCGACGATATCCCAGTGTACCGGATTGTCCCGCATTTCCTTGTCTGCTGCCCGCAGCCTTTGAAAACAAGCAGCACAGGGCACCAGGATATCATGGCCTGAACCTGTGACCTGCAACAGGTTCCGCAGAGGAAGCCGTATTCCCACCTCGTGATCGGTCATATGGGCAGACGAGGCACCGCAGCAGTTCCAGTCCGGAATATCAACCAGTTCAACGCCCAGATGTGTGCAGAGTTCCCTTACGGACTGATCGTAATCGAGCGCCGTTCCTTCAAGAGAACAGCCGGGATAATATGAGAGTTTCATCTGTCATACTCCTTGCCCTTGCCGGAAAAAATCTGCTTCATATCAGATTTTCCTTTTATTGAATGTGGTGTAAGTTTCAGTTTGCCTTTAAGAAACATGTTAAGCCCAAGCTTCATATCACCGAGCAGATCCCTTGAATTGATCTTATAGCCGGCTATCATACCTATCTCATAGGCTCGCCCCCAATGACTGATTGAGCCCAGAAAGGCTTTATGAAAAAGAGGCACTCTCGGTTCCGCCGGAGTAACGCCTTTTCGCAGGGCAATTTCCCTTAAAACATCCATCAGACCGGCAATTTCAATATCATTTGGGCATCGTGTGGCACATGTTTCACAGGCAGCACAGAGCCAGATAGTATGACAGTTTAACAGTGGTTCTTCCATACCATAGGTAGCAAGTCGAACCACTTCCATGACATTCAGGTCAAAGAATTCCCCAATCGGACAACCTGCCGAACATCGGCCGCATTGGTAGCAGGCCTGTACATCGACATCCCTTTCCTTCAGTTTATTGAGGAATTTTTTATTCCGATCCTCTGGCGAAATGGTAATGTTATTCATTATTTTCTCCAGTCAATGTCTCCATAACAGCAGGAAAACGGAGAGTAAAGGTGGTACCCGATCCGGGTGAAGACTGAACCCTGATGCTTCCCTTATGTTCTTTAACGATCGCATAGGAGACAGATAAACCTAATCCTGTCCCCTCTCCTGTTGCCTTTGTGGTAAAAAATGGATCAAAAATTTTCTCCAGCAGTTCGTTCTCAATCCCCGGCCCGGAATCTGTAATCAATATCTCGTTGATATCCTGGTTTGCTCTGCACCTGCTGATTATCTTGATGCGACCATGTCCATCCATAGCCTGAGCCGCATTAACGATGATATTCATCACCACCTGGTTCAGCCTTATGGCATTGCCGTAAATGGGGGGCAGTTTTTCTGCCAGATCCATGGAAACGGTGATGTTGTGGAAGATAGGTTGATGCTGCAGGACGGTGATGGTTTTATGAATCACATCATTGAGTTCAACCAGATCCATCTCGTAGGTAGTCTGATGTGAAAATTCCAGAAGATCAGCAACGATAACTTTGCACCGCTCCGCCTCCTGGATTATAGTCTGCAGATCTTCGTTTAACTCATGATCCTCTCCCAACTCTTCCTGGATCAGGTTGGCATAAAGCATTATACCGGACATGGGGTTATTTATTTCATGGGCAACACCGGCTGCAAGGCGCCCCAGCCCCGCCATCTTTTCAGACTGCATCAGCATATTGTGAGTCTGCTCAAGATCTTCTTCAATCTGCTGCATGGCTCGCAGATCCGTAAACAGCCCAAAAGTTGCAATTTCCTTTTCTTTATCGTAAATAATGCCGCCGGAAAAACTCACAGGGATATCGCGTCCATCCTTATGCTTTACAACCAGCTTGTGACGAAGCAGTCTCCCTTTACCGCCAAAATCATCACTGCGCATCTGTTTGATCAGCTCAAATGCCACCCCTTCCTGATAGAGACCGGTGACATGCAGACGTGGTCTGGTTTCCTCCTCGTTATACTTCAACAGCGAGTGCGCACTTTTATATCTGGTTTCCTCCTCGTTATACCCCAACAGCGAGTGCGCACTTTTATTAAAGAGCATAATATTACCCTCCATATCCGCGGCAATTATACCATCAACTGAGGACTCTATAAGATTATGAAAAAAAGCGTTCCGTCTCCTCAGCTTGCCTTCAAGTTTTTTTTGCTGGGTAATATCAATTAGATACAGCAGATAGTAGTCAGGAAATGCTGGTGGGTAAACAATCACCGCATTCAGGATGCAACGATCCCCGTCCTCTATTATTTCAATCTCATGCCTGATTTCCGGCTTGTTCTTGCTATCAGGTGAGTCAAAATATTCTATGATGCTGTCGAAGAGCCTGCCGTTATTGTTGCCTAGAACAGCTTGCAGAGATTTCCCTTCAAAATCGCTATTGGGAATTGCCAGAAATCGTATTGCTGCAGGGTTGGCATGAATTATCAGATGAGTAAGGCTGACAACCACAATCCCGTTCGGAGTTCCTTCCAGGATTGTGTGCAGATAATGATATGGCCCCAGTTCTGCTGCAATTTCACCTGGATCCCTGTTGGCCGTTGACAGAACAGATGCAATTCTCACGGCTGTCTACCGTTCAATGAGATCCAGGAATTCCGGTAATCTACCTTTCCAGCCAATTGCGAGAAGTACGATACCGTCACCGAGTGCGGACAACTCCTCCATAAAATCAGCTGCAACCTGCATTCCTGCGTCTTTTTTTACAGGAGCCTGCATCATTTTTTTCAAAAATTCCTGGGGAATTGAAGGGGCACCAGTCAGATTATTGAGGTACCTTATCATGGTCACCGATTTCAAAAACATGAGCGAGGAATAGAGTTTTATTCCCGTCTTTTCTGCAAAGGGAACAAACTGCTCTACTATATTGATGTCATAAGTTGGCCCGAGAGTAACCGATGTCACCCCGTAATCCCCGAGCTGCATGAAATATTCAGCCCGTTCCCGATTGAAATTGACATCATCGGAAAGTTCCATGGAAACACCTATTTCAAAATCGGTGCCACCGTCAAGTGGCTCTCCGGCAAGGTCTTTCCCGCTGTTTAAAGCTGCAACACACTGCAACATGGAGATTAGATCGAGATCCCCACTGGTCCTGGCCACAGGCTGATCACCCTCAGCCGGATCGTGCCCTTCCTTGATTACAATTTTTTTTATGCCAAGGGCGGCAGCCGAAAGAAGATCGGCTTGAAATGATATTCGGTTTCGATCTCTACCGGTTATGATCATTATCGGATCAATAGTTTTATCCATTAATGCCAGGCATGGAGCGATCGGTGACATACGCATGATCGCATGTTCACTGTCGGTCACTCTGACACTATCGACCCGCCCTCTTACCTTGAGGGCCGTATCGAGAAAACCTGCCAGATTTGCTCCTTTTGGCGGATCGATCTCAGCTATCAGAGAATAACTGTTTGTGGAATTGGAGTTTTGATGTGCTGCGTCCATTGAACCTCCTGTAAGATTTATAATGAGTAACTGCTATTCTCAGGGGGGTGTGGAACCGATGCGCATAGATAGTATTTCCGGCCAACTTCTCCTTCTCGACCAACTATCAATTTTATTTAACAAACTATTCAAAACATTTTCAAGATAAAAATTATCTACAGCAGAATTCGTACAATACCCATAACAAGTCAATTAGTTAGGATTTGATTCTGTTTACTCAATTTTACCCAGTAATGTCCGGTTAGAAAATTGCAACATGTATCGTATGGCCTTGTGGGTTGATTTCTTAACCGGACACTACTGAATTTTACCGGTTTTAAACCGTTTTTCATGGTACGTTTATGCTGTATTATCCGAAAGTCATGAGTTATCCGGAAGAAAATGGATTCGGAGAGATGTTACCACAAAAAAGAGAAAATCAAGTTCCAGACGGATCATTTGCCATGGAAACACGATTATCATCATCCAACCCTGAAATCTTCTTTGTCATAAACCAGATCACACAGGATGAACGATATTTACAGTATATTTCAGGATCTCTGCATTCAAGACACTCCTCACAGAGATAAATATTATGCTTTCGACACACATAGTTGGTTTCACGATCAGGATGATTGACACATGTTCCCATATTCCATTTCTCCTATAGACCTCTGATGATCATTTATATTAGCCAAAACATTTGTACACATTGTTACTCAAGTTCCATGCCAGACAGACAACAATCTATAATTGACTGCTATCTCATATATTTTTCTGATTACCCATGAAACTCAGTTACATTCTCCGTCATTCCCGCGTAGGCTGTAGATAAGCGCAGACTTCGATCCAGAATCCTTGCTCGTGACTCGATCCCCGCCTACGCGGGGATGACAACCCTGTGGGTTCTTATTTCTCTTTTGTTATCAATAGATTAAGTCTATTCCAATATAATTGGCTGAGTTTCATACGTAATCAGGTATATTTTTCTCGTTGACAGCAAGTATCAATTAGTATTTATTTTAAGAGTAACGGTGGTAACGTTACCAATTATACCTAGGAGCTTGTCCGAGAATAAGCATTTTGTTCAAAATCGAGGTTTTCCAAAAAAATAAGCCCAGCCATATACGTGATATTGCGAGCATTATTTTTTTGAAAATAACGAAGAGTTTGGGCTAAATGCATTCTCGGACAAGCTCCTAGAGGAAGATATATCAAATGGAAAGAAAACCAGGCGAAATCTTGAATCAGCGATTTATCAGCCGAATCATTGATTCCATGGCCGATGGTGTATTTACCATGGATGGCAGTGGACGTATTTCCTCATGGAATC
>JAUVON010000367.1 GCA_030599175.1 Desulfobulbaceae bacterium
GCTGACTCCCAGTCAACTATATTGAATTTTTGACGGACAAGTTTTTCCATATAGGCGACGCAGTCCGGGTCTGTCCGGGGCAGAAAATCATCCAGGCGCATTCCATGTAATTCCTCGCCTTTTTCATAGCCGAGCATGCGTGCGACCGTATCATTGGCCTCTGTTATATATGCCCTCTCGTATGACAGGTCAAATTGCTCATCAAACGGCAGATCCACTGGTATAGGAGGTTCAAAATCAAAGCACCAAATGGCCTCACTGCTGTTTTTAATAAAAGCATTTAACTTCTCAACCGTCTTCTGGTGTTCTATAATTTCCTTTTCTAACCTTGACTGATAACTTTGCATATTGTCTCGTACTATTCAAGGGATACGCTTGGAATGGGAAACGTGGCAGTGAGCACAAAAGTGTCTCCCTCAAGCGTACTGTGTGCATCAAACTCCCGGAAGTAGCGGGCATTGATGAAACCATACAACTTCTTTTGAGTCGCAATCGGGAGAGTTAGCTCGGGGCCGGCTCCATAAACGCTATGCTTTCCCACACGCCGTCCACTCGGCAGCTCGATGTCGAGTCCGATGTCATCATCCGTCAATTTCCACTGTGCGTAGTAAGAGACACCCACGCTGAGTGCACCCTCCAGGAAAGACTTTCCGAGACCTCCCTCAAGAGTCAGGATATCACCGACCCTGATATTGGTATCTTCTTTGTCTGTATGGAATTCATAAAAGGCTGTGGTAGCTAAGTGCCAGCTTTTCGCCTCGTCTAAGTAGATAGTTGTCCCAGCGAAAAGTTCGAAGCTCCACATTCCGAGCCCCAGGTTGTCCGAACCTCCCAGTTCATATTTACCCGTTGGTGCAAACACTCCGAGACCGGCAATAAAATCGGCCCGGTCAGTATGCCAACCGAGGTTGATAGGCTGGATGTATAGATCTGTGAAACTGGTGTCTACGCTCTCCTCCAATCCGAGAATGGGAGCTTCCAGCGTATTGTCGGTAAATGCAGGAAAAATCTGAAAGCTGTAATTGGCGCCGAGGAACTTGTACTCAGACACCCAACTGAGGCCGAGAACATATGCGTTCGCCTCCAACGACCCCTGCCCTTCGGGATCGATACGGACGGTGTCCCCGTCACGGTTCTTGAGACTGTCGGCGTCGTAACGGTAGTACATCAAAACACCATAGACGCCTGGAGGAGGCTGGCTTCCAGACTGAAGACCATAATCGCCCTTTGTATTGTGCCCGGCGAACTGAGCATAAGCGGGCCACGCAATGAGGATTATGACTGCACCAAATAAAGCTGCAACAAAGAAGATTCGTTCTTTCATAAATCTCTCCATCTACTGTGCTTGCTGCCACACTGTGGGGATCAGTTTGTATCTTAGAATAATATTTTAAAATTGTAGTATATGCTTAGTGGATAATTTTTGACAAATTGTTTTCTGCTCAGTGTTGATAATTATGCTGAAAGATAGAGAAAATCAATCCGGAGCGGGAAAAGCAGCCTAGGTTGGACAGTCTACATTCATCGTGTCAATTCTCTCGAAGAGGCGTATAAAAAGTTCATGTCAGGTTTTTCGGTAGCGTAGAAATGGACCCAGATATAAGCGTGACTAAATGCCGCAACAATGAGTGCCGATGACGAGTTGAAGCCTATGGCTATGGCCCAAAACAAAAGAAAAGCGTAGAGATACATTCCGTTACTCGTGAATCGGAAAATTCCTCCTTTCACGAAAGGCATGTGGCGGTATTGCGGATCAAAATGGTCGGCTCCGGAGGCCCGCATCATTCCGAAGTATCGCTTTACGCTGTACATGGCGTAGAATCCGGGCAGGGTGAGTAGAATTGTCAAGACAGTCTGCGGGACAATGTGAAGGTCGAGACTTCCCCTGTCGATCCAAGCCAATAAAAACAATGAAATAAACCGGCCTGAAAATAACAGGAAGAAAACTGCAACATAGCTTCGGAAGCCAATCGTCTTGCTTATTGCCGAGGATATTAGTTCAAGCCGCCATGCTAACCATACAAAAATCTGGTGTACAGCCGGAAAAGCTATCGCAGTCCAGAAATAGGCTGTAAATGGTTTTCCCAGGTATGCCCAAGTGGCCCATGACAGGGTGAGGAGAATTATCAAGCAGGTGAAGTGAACTGACTGACCTTCCCAGAGACTGGGTGATATTCTGACAGTTGTCATACTGACCTCCAGGTATAAGATCTAAGAATTGCACAGCAAATCAGAGCAACCTCCCGCATTTAATAGTGGCAATTCCCTTTTTCCCTCATAAAGACTTTACATGGCAACATTTGATTATAAGTTTGCCACAAATACTTTCCATAATCAAAACAATCGATTCGTATTGGCAACCTCCAATCTGTGGAAAGCTTGAGAACTGAAGGTTTATCGTAAACCCCCAAACCATAGTCCCTATTACCTAACAAAAATTTGTACGAGTAGTCAAATACTATTGGCAGGGGTAAGGTTAACTTTTACCAGACGTACAGGAAGTTAACATGCTTCCTGAGCATATCCAGAAGGTACCTCAAGACAATCTTGTTGGCAAGTGGCAAGGGTGCACAGGGTCGGCGGGAGCTGCGGCAAATCAATTCAATGACTTTAATAATTTTCCACATCCTCCACTCCTCAACGTTGAAGAAGATACATCTCTGATCGAGTTCAACAATGAAGAATCAATTGTCAGTCCTGCAGACTTCACCGCTGTAGAGGAGATTGCTTTGACGTTACCAAAAACAACACGAAACGGTCGACAAGGCATCCAGAAGTCCCGTCACTGCAAATATAGACGAAACATATACTCGGACATACGCAAGGTACAAAAATGCAACAATCAGCTCCCAACCTCTCTTAGTGGCGTTTCTCTCGAGGATCTCTACGAGGTGCCAGTTGCGAAAAACAATACCATGGTATCGGATGTTAGTCGAA
>JAUVON010000293.1 GCA_030599175.1 Desulfobulbaceae bacterium
GATTACAAACGCAGCAGTCATTATTGTGGTTGCAGGCATGGAAGGTGCGCTGCCGAGTGTTATCGGAGGACTTGTGAGCTGCCCGGTAATCGGAGTTCCAACTTCCATCGGCTATGGCGCCAGTTTTGGAGGTATCGCTGCTCTGCTCGGGATGCTCAACAGCTGCGCTCCTGGGCTTGCGGTCGTTAATATAGACAACGGTTTTGGTGCTGCATGCATGGCGGAAGCGATAAACCGGCTATAAATTTACTAACACCCCTCCCAACCCCTTTTCTTCCGGATAGCACATAACTTTCATATAAACGCAGGGCAAACCCCGCAAGCCAAGGCTGTTAGACTGATAGGCTTTTAGGAAAAGAAAAATCTCAAAGCAACCTCCCGTATCAGCCTAACCCGACCAGTCGGGAAACTTGCAGTTTCGCAGGATAAGTGCCTCCAGGAATTCATTTTATTCAATAAAAAACAAGAAAATGATTTCCAAGATGCTAAATACAGGAGCTGAGTCTTGCAAGATTCAGCCATTGAGGTATAATCGCTGAGTTTGACATATAAATTAACGAAAATAAATCCTTTTCGACCATATCGAGCCTGCAGGGGTATCAATGAACACAATGCTGAAATTAAAACTCACTTTTCTTGTATCACTTATTCTGTTCGCAATTGTCACAATTGTGCCATCCTTTTACTCCGGAGCCCCCAACTGGTGGAAAACCTATATGGCCCCGGAAGGATTACGGCTCGGTCTTGACCTTCAGGGCGGTATGCACCTGGTGCTCAAGGTCAATCTAAAAAAAGCCGAAGAGAATAGTCTGGAGTTTGCAGCAACCGACATCAAGGATACTCTTGCAGAGCTATCAATCAGTGCAGTCAGAACCTCTTCATCGTCGGCTGGCACCATCATCTTCACTCTGCCAAATGCGAGTAGCGTCAACCAGGTGGAAGAGATAGTAACTGAAGATTTTCCTGACATTACTGCCCGGGTTGAAACCAAAGAAGGGAGTTTCCCCCGTATTTTCCTGACGCTCAAAGAGGAGAAGAAGGAATACATAAAAACCCATGCGGTAGAACAATCACTTGAAATCATTCGCAACCGTATCGATCAATTTGGTGTTGCTGAACCTGTGATCATCCGCCAGGGTGATGATGAAATAGTAATTCAGCTTCCCGGTGTAAAAGACCCTAAACGGGCACTCAAACTCCTTGGTGACACGGCTCAGCTTGAATTCAAACTCGTCGCTGAAAGTGCAGGACTGAATCTGCCGCAACTCGTCGATCAGGCCCGCTCCGCAGGTCAGTGGACTGAAGGTGAATCCGTAACCAGACTTAACAGAGCCCTGCAAAGCAGGTTGCCTGACAACACTTCGATACATTTTGAGAAGAATATCGATAAGAAAACCGGCAGAGAGACCCTGACACCTCTGCTCCTTGAAAACACGATTCTTATGACAGGGGAAATGATTAAGAATGCCCAGGTAAGGATCGGCGGCAGCTTCAATGAACCCTACGTCAGCCTGGACATGACAGGACGGGGAGGCAAGGTTTTCGCCACCCTCACTGAAAAAAACGTAGGTAAACGAATGGCTATTGTGCTTGACGAGGTTGTCCGGTCCGCCCCGGTTATTCGCGAGCGTATTCTCGGCGGTTCGGCACAGATCTCCGGCAGTTTTACCCATGAAGAAGCGGCGGATCTGGCTATTGTTCTCAGAGTTGGTGCTCTTCCCGCTCCAGTGGACATAATCCAGAATATGACAGTAGGCGCAAGCCTCGGTCAGGATTCCATACAAAAAGGTCTTTACTCGGGTGTTTTCGGAGCCATACTTGTTCTCAGTTTTATGATCATCTATTACCGTACTTCAGGTGTTATAGCCAACAGTGCCCTGATCCTGAATATTCTGTTTCTCTTTACCGGCCTGGCGATCCTCAATGCTACTCTAACTCTGCCGGGTATTGCAGGTATTGTCCTCTCCATAGGAATGGCCGTTGATGCCAATGTCCTCATTTTTGAAAGGATGCGGGAGGAGTATGCCCTTGGCAAATCTGTGAGGGCAAGTGTCGACAGTGGCTTCGGCAAGGCATTCCTGACGATCATCGACTCCCAGGTAACCACCCTGATCACTGCATTGGCTCTTTTCATGTTCGGTACCGGGCCGATCAAAGGTTTTGCCATTACCCTCTCTTTAGGCATTATCTTTAACCTCTTTGCGTCACTCTTCTACTCCCGTGTAATATTTGATACAGTAAATGCAATAAAGCCGATGAAGTCACTCAAATTTCTGCAATTTACCAAACGCCCGAATATTGACTATTTGAAGGTGAAGAACATCACTTATGGTATATCAGCAATTCTCGTTACCATCGGTATCATTGCCTTTATCCAGGTCGCAAGAGGTAAAGCAAATATGGGCGTGGATTTCTCCGGTGGATCTCTTCTTCAGTATAAGGCCAGCCAGGATTTTACAATGGCTGAAGTCCGTCAGGTATTTGAAAAAAATGGCATGAAAGAGGTCAGCCTGCAGGAGGTTGAGAATGAACATCGGCTAATTGTTAAAATAAAAAAATCTGAAAAAGTTGTTGCCAACCTCAGTGAGAAGGTCGGGGCTATCCTCTCTACAGACCTAGCTGACAGGCAGTTTGTTCTGGAAAGCCAGTCAGAAATCGGCTCTTCGGTGAGTGCAGTGCTGAGAAATAAAGCTATCCAGGCCATCATTATTTCTCTTGCCGGAGTTATAGTCTATCTTGCCATGAGATTTGATATCCGTTTTGGTCTTGCTGCAGCCATAGCAACTTTCCACGATGTTCTTGTGGTTCTCGGTATCTGCTGGCTCCTCAATGTGGAAATTACTCTGCTCATAGTCACAGCATTGCTCACTCTCGCAGGTTACTCACTGAATGACTCAGTTGTTGTTTTTGACAGAATCAGAGAAAACTTTCGCAAAGGGGAAAACAAATCCCTTGCAGCAACCATAAACGACAGTATCAACCAGGTGCTGAGCCGTACAGTTGTAACCTCACTTACTTCAGCAATGGTTCTTCTGGCCCTATTCTTCATAGGCGGTTCGGTTATACATGACTTTGCTTTAGCTCTTTTAGCAGGAGTGATAGTTGGTACCTATTCCTCTATTTTTATTGCCAGCCCGCTGCTCACACTATGGAAACCTAGGAAGGTTTAGTGCTATACTCCTGAACTTCTGTCTAACACCCATGAAATGAATTTCACAACAAGACATGAAAGTAATGTAATCGGGATTCGGAGGAGTGTTGCCAAACGTCCTGAATACGTCACCCGGATTGAGCCAGGCACTCCCTTTACCTTTTCATGTCATAAGGGTGTCACCTGCTTTACAGAGTGCTGCAGGCTACTGGAACTCGCCCTTACTCCGTATGACGTCCTGCGCCTGAGAAAAGGCACAAACATGCATTCGGCCAGGTTGCTTGAGAACTTTGTGATCGTTGAACAGAGTCCCGGCGAACCATTTCCGAGATTTTATTTAACAATGGTGGATGATGGTCGTGCCAGTTGTGTCTTTGTTGCTGAATCCGGTTGCACCGTTTATAAGCACCGACCTGCGGCCTGCCGCACCTACCCTCTTGGCAGAGCTGCCATCAGAGTGAAGAATAATGCTATTGAAGAATATTATGTCTTAATGAAAGAAACCCACTGTCACGGTTTTTCTGAAAAAGAGACTCAGGACATCGCCAGGTACAGCCAGGATCAGGGGCTCGAAGACTATAACAGGTTCAACGATGCCATTGCTCCCATTCTCCAGCATGATAAAATCCGCAAAGGGTTCACCCCATCAAAAGAACAGGCAGATCTGTACACCCTTGCCTTTTATAATATAGACACTTTCCGGGAAAAATTATTCTCGGACGAGATTAAATCAGCAGACCTTATCACCTTGGATAAGGAACAGCTTCTGAACGACGAGAACCTGCTCCTTTTTGCTATTGACTGGCTGTATAAAGAACTCTATCCC
>JAUVON010000076.1 GCA_030599175.1 Desulfobulbaceae bacterium
GAGAAGGAGATGGTTTTTTATCTTTATATCACACACGGCAAACGTAAGCTCTCCGGTGTGATTTCACTTCGTGAGCTGCTGCTGCACCCGGAAGAACGGCAACTTAAAAAGATAATGAACTCCAATGTCATTTCTGTAACCACGGATACGGATCAGGGAGAAGTTGCACATGTGGTCTCCCAATATAATATACTTGCAGTGCCCGTAGTTGATTCTAATTACAATCTTGTTGGAATAGTTACCGTAGACGATATCATTGATGTTATCCGGGAAGAAGCTACTGAGGAATTTCTGCAGATGGCAGGTGCCGGTAAAGATCGGGAGATACTCCTGAAATCCACTAAAGAGAGCGCCTTGATTCGTGCACCCTGGCTATTTGCTTCCTGGGTTGGAGGAGTGATGGCGATGATAATTATTGGAGCGTTTGAGTACGAACTCACCCAGGTTATAGCATTGGCATCTTTTATCCCGGTAGTAATTGGTATGGGAGGTAATATAGCTACCCAGAGTTCAACAATTATTGTCAGGGGCCTTGCCACAGGTCGGGTGAACATGAATGAGGCATACAGAGTAGTTTTCAAAGAAATGCGCGTTGGTCTGATCTTAGGACTCGTTTACGGATTGTTTCTTGGGGTTATAGCATATTTTGGTTTCGCAGAACCGGCCCTCCTTGGCGTAGTGGTGGGGATATCAATCTTTTTTTGTATGGCCATGTCAGCAACACTGGGAACGATTATTCCACTCATATTCAAACGGTTTGATGTCGACGCAGCGATCGCCACAGGCCCTTTTGTTACAACCTCAATCGATATCCTTGGTGTTTTGATGTATTTCTGGGTGGCGAAATTATTCCTCGACCTGTGAACCACAGACTTAATCATGGTCAGGTTGTCAGGTTTGTGAAGTAAGAAATGAAAACCACACCGTTGGCTATTCTGATTTTTATCGGTCTTGGGCTCTGGCTGCTCCTCAATCCACTTGAAAATTATTTTCATCGTGTGGAGGCAGAACCACGTGCGGTTATGGCAAGGGGAGATCTCGCCGGGGACGAACTTAATACCATTGAGGTTTTTCGAGCAAACTCACCTTCTGTCGTTTACATAACGTCCATTGCCCTGCGACGTGGAATTTTTTCCCTTAATGCAGTTGAAATCCCACAAGGCACAGGATCCGGTTTTGTTTGGGATGCGAGAGGTCGCATTGTAACAAACTATCATGTAATCAGTGATGCCAACCGAATTCAGGTGACGATGGCAGATGGCTCAACGTGGAGAGCCGCTCTTATTGGTGCAGCCCCCGATAAAGATCTCGCCGTTCTGCAAATAAATGCCCCTGCCAACATATTGAAACCCATTGGGATCGGTAATTCAGATGACCTGCTTGTGGGACAGAAAGTCTTTGCCATAGGCAACCCGTTTGGCCTTGATCAGACCATTACGTCCGGAATTATTTCAGCACTTGGGCGGGAAATCAAGGCAATAACAGGTAGATTGATTCACGGGATGATTCAGACAGATGCTGCAATCAACCCGGGTAATTCAGGAGGACCGCTGCTGGACAGTGCCGGCAGACTCATTGGTGTTAATACCGCAATTTACAGTCCATCAGGTGCCTATGCCGGTATTGGTTTTGCAGTCCCTGTTGATATTGTAAATAGCACTATTCCACAGATCATTCAACATGGCCGAGTGATAAAACCCGGCATTGGGGCAACACTCGCCGACGAAAGGTTAGCCAGGAGGCTTGGAATTGACGGTGTTCTGATTCTTACAATTGAGCGTAACAGTGCTGCAGAGATTGCAGGGCTAAGGCCAACAACCCAGTATAGAGGTGAAATAGTTCTGGGAGATATCATTATTGAGGTGGCAGGGGTCAAGGTGAACTCATATGATGATTTGAGATCAGAATTAGAACAATTCGATATCGGTGCAGAGGTTATACTCACAGTGCTACGGGGCGGAGAACGCCAGAATATTCAAATTGAATTAACCGCAATCAACTAGGAGGCTTTCCGAGAATAAGAGGATATTACCCATTCCCATTTCCTTCCTGATGCTCCGCAATATTTTGTAACGATTCTAGATTTTGCGATCTGGCAAGTTCACGCATGTCCTGTGTCGTGTCCGATTCATCAACGATTTCTCGGCCGACGATTTCCTCTATAACATCTTCCATGGAAAGGATGCCTGTCATTGTGCCATATTCATCTACAACAACAAACAGATGTTGCCTTCTTTCAAAAAAATCCATTAGAATTTTGTTCAGAGGGGCAGTTTCCGGGATAAAATGAACATGATGACTGTACCTGTTTAATTTAAAGCTGTTTTTCCCCTCTGCTGCTGCCTGGAGGATATCTTTACGCATAATTATACCGGTCACATTATCGGGTTCTTCCCGGTAAAGAGGTATCCGGCTATGGCTTGAGAGTTCTGTTACCATTGCCATGGCTTTTTCAACTGTGATTTGCTCATCCAAAGAGAATGTTACAGTTCTGGGGGTCATGATCTGTCGGACTATTTTGTTTTTTAATTCAATTATGTTGTTGATTACTTTTTCTTCACCTTCCTCAATATCCCCCGATTCAAGAGATAGTGCTGCTATTGTCTGTATTTCTTCTGCGCTGACCGAATCCTCTTTTTTTTCGGGTAGAAGACGGGTAATAGACCTGCAGAGCCAGACGATCGGCTTCAGGATGATTACCATCCAACGCAGTGGGTATGTAATCAGAGGTGCAAGTTTGTATGCGTATGTGACCCCAATTGTTTTTGGAAGAATTTCGGAAAAAATTAAAATAGCAAGAGTGAAGGTGGCAGAAAACAATATCAGGTTCTGGTCACCATACAGTTTAGCCACCATAGCCCCGGCAACAGACGCTCCAATTGTATTGGCAATGGTGTTAAGAGTAAGTATGGCCGTAATCGGTTCCTCTATATCAGCCCTCAACATTTGGAGATGATCTGCGATGTGATGATGTGTTTTCTTCAGCATTTCAACCTGGCTTGCGCTGATGGAATAGAGCACTGCTTCACAAATAGAGCAAAGGGCTGAAACTGTTATGGCAAGAGTTACAGAAATGAATAGTGTTTGTAGCACTTCATAGTCTCCGGGCTTATATAGCACATCGTTGCAGTCTGGATGAGTCTGCTGGATCCTGCTGTGCTATTTTTTGATTACCGCCTGCATGGTAATAACGACTCAAATGAGTCCTTACGAGAATGTTATGTCCAGATTATAATGCATTTCAGCTGAAAAAAAATAGCGAAAAGTAAAAACAAACAGGAAAGAAAAGGTAAATAATGAGATCAACAAAAGTGGTAGTTTCTAAAAAGGATGTGGAAAATTATTCCGGCGATTTGCTTGTATGTTTGATACTGGCAGATGAAGATAACTTTATTCAAGGAGTTGATTTCATTCAACCCATGTTGGAAATTTTCAACAAAAAGGAGGAATTCACAGGGAAAAAAGGTGAATTTGTTCTACTCTATCCTCCTTTTAATAATAAAGCTGTAAAGCTGAAATGCAAAAGACTCCTGCTGGTCGGATTAGGTAAAACCCATGATATGGATAGTGATCAACTCCGGGAATTATTGAGAGGTAGTGGAGGTCTGATAGCTCAGCAGTGTAAAAAAAGCCATGCTGAAGATGTCTGTGTTGATTTGCATAAGATTAACGGTATTAAACAGCCCTTTGCAGCAGAATATCTCACAGAAGGTATACTCCTTGGCGATTATGATTTTTCTAAATATAAAAAAGATACCGATGACAAAAAAGCCTATCCTGGCCTTAAAAAACTGTTGTTTTCCTCTCCAACACAACTCTCACCCATCAGAAGGAGTGTAAAGCGGGCGGTAAACTGTGCTGACTCGACCTCTGTTGCCAGAGATATGGCCAATGAACCCGGTAATGGTTGGACACCAACCCATTTTGCCAGGTATGCAAAGCAGATAGCTAAGGCCAATAAGTTAAAATGTAAAGTGATAAATAAAGCCGAAATGATACGGCTTGGATTGGGAGGAGTTGTTGCAGTTAACCAGGGTTCAAGCGAGCCTCCAAAATTTATAATTTTAGAATACAAGCCGGAAAAAAAAGCCGATACGATTTTGCTTGTTGGAAAGGGGCTTACTTTTGATTCCGGCGGCATAAGTCTCAAACCTCCAGCGGGCATGATGGACATGAAGTATGATATGTGCGGCGGTGCAGCAGTTATTTCTTCCATGGAAACCATCGCAAAAGAGAGGCCTGAAACCGGAGTTGTCGCTATTATCCCTTCCACCGATAATCTGTCTGGCTCGAATGCCCTTAAACCCGGTGATGTGATAACACATTACGGCGGAATTACCTCTGAGATTGAAAATACAGATGCTGAAGGCCGCCTGATTCTTGCAGACGCCTTGACGTATGGAATTGAAAAGTACAGACCAACCTGTGTGATTGATCTGGCAACTTTAACCGGTGCAGTGATTATCGCGCTTGGTCATCATTATACCGGCATTTTGGGCAATAACGATCATCTGATAAAAAGATTGACAGAAGCTGGATCTGCATGCGGGGAACCACTATGGCGACTGCCTCTTGGCGAGGAATATACCAAACAGATAAAGTCCGAGGTGGCGGATATAAAAAACACAGGCGGTAAAGCCGCAGGCACAATTACTGCGGCTGCTTATCTGCAGAAATTTGTTGGTGATGTCCCCTGGGCACATCTCGATATTGCAGGGACGGCTTGGGATTTTACGGAAAAAACCTATATCCCTAAAGGTCCATCAGGTACAGGAACCAGAACTTTAATTGAATTTGTCAGGCGCTGGAAAAATGGACAGATGAAAGGGTAGGCAACTCCTGAGTCTCGATGGCGTCGTAAAAAGGTCACTCGATGTCTACGCTTTTCGGAAGTTCCAGATGGCACTAAGAGGGGAGGGTTACCAGTCTGGTTTTGCCATCAAAGGAAACCGTATCGCCCTCTTTAAGCTGTCTTCCACGCCGTGTCTCAACAGTTTTGTTTACCAGAACTTTGCCCTCCTTGATTCTGATTTTGGCTTCAACCCCATCCTGGACAAGGTCTGCAAGTTTGAGGAACTGCCCCAGTCGTATTGGTAATTTCTTAACCGTAATATGCTTTATATGCTCTGGCATGTTAAAAAATATAACTGAAAATGTTGTAAAAAGGTTAGATTTTCTTCTACGATAACAAAGTATTTGAGGTTGATTCTGATATGAGTTGAAAGTTCTAGTGGCAACCATTTTTTAAATATAGTATTTGATATAGCTGATAAATTCGTAAAAAGATCCTTCAAAGTTACAAAAGGCTAAGTCAAAAAGTTCGATATACAGGTAAGCGTAGACTCCGAGGCGTAGTGTTTTTCTCAGAACCTCAACAATACATATGGTATGTTGAGGTTCTGAGAAAAACCTGCAACGAAGGAGATCGGACTTTTTACGACGCCATCACAGTTTAATAAAATTAAAAAAGGAGCGTGGGCTATGCGACTAAATTCAGTATTCAGTTTTCCAGGCAGGTTTTTTGCTTTGCTGTTGATTGTAGGGTTCTTGAGCAGTTGTGCACAACAAACTCAAAGTACTCCCCCCGCTGATATGACGGTAAATGATAATGATCTGGCCCAGGTAACCACTACGGTTGAAAGCTATGGTGATATTGAATTGCCTATTGAGATGACTCTTTTACCCAAGAAAAGTATGGCTATGCGTACAGATTCTTTTCAAGGTGGGATACACGTGTATAGCGGCAAAGTTCAAATAGCTTCACTCCGGGACTACATTGTCGCTTCCATGCGAAATCATAAATGGAAGATGGTCGGGGAAGCTTCTTATAACACAACAATGCTTGCTTTTACAAAACCAAATAAAACTTGCATGGTTGTTCTGTCTGGAGGTTCCGCAATGGTGGGCAAGACCGAAGCAAGTCTCTATGTAACTGTAGATGTGGCTGCAGTAAATCGGCTGAACCCTTTCGGGGAACCCATCAAACAATAGTATCACATTCCTCTGACAATCACCTCCGCGGCGGGGTGATTGTTTATATGAAAGTCATGTGCTATCCGGAAGAAAAGGGGTTGGGAAAGGTGTTGCCACAACAATCCACAGCTGGCGAGGACGTTTGGCAACACCTTTCCCAACCCCGACTTTCATAACAGCGAAGCGGTGTCATCGTTATGAAATGTATTTCATGGGTGTTAGGTGAAAGTCATTGTCCGGCTTGGTAGATGTCACTCAGTCGAGCTTCAAAAAATGTGGTAAGGTGGATAAAATCCGAAACACCAAGACATTCAGCCCGAATTGAGGGATTGATGTTTGCTGCCTCTATGGCCTGTTGGGTATATTTTTTATTGAGCGCCTTATCATCGGCTGCAATTTTCATAAAGAATCCGCCACTATTGAGAGTATTGAGGATTGTCTTTCTCCGCTGGCTGAAAGCAATCCTGACAACCCGATTGAAAAGACGTTTGTCAAATTTTATACTATCACCGGCTCTTCTCGAAGTTTTTGTAAAATCAAGACTGACAACAACAGAATCTATTTTGGGTTTAGGGTGAAACTCCGTCGGTTTCAATGTCATCAGTTTTTTCACAGTGGCACAAGCACCAAGTAGAACCGTAGGAATTCCGTAGTTTTTTGTTTCATTCTTCGCCATTAGCCTGTCTGCCACTTCTTTTTGCAGCATTATTGTGGCTTTGGCGATCAAATGGGCATTATCTATTAATTTGAAAATAAATGGATTGGAAATTGAGTATGGCAGATTTGCCATAATGATTAAATCAGCGCCACATCTGTCGTGCAACTCTTCCAAATCTGCGGTAAGAATATCCTGGTGAATAAGCGTGACATTGCCAGGTAGATCCCCATGTTCTTCAAGGAATCGGATTATTCCATTATCTATTTCGAACCCAAACACCCGTTGTGCCGATCTCGCAAGGGGATGAGTCAATGCGCCAAGTCCGACACCAACCTCTAAAACAGTGTCCGCGTCTGTAATATTTCCAGCTCTGACAATTGTCTCAGCCGTCTGTTTACTGACAAGAAAATTTTGGCCGAATCTCTTTTTAGGTGCCAGGCTATACTCTTTGAGAATTGTTCTGGTTTGTCCGTATTCAGTCATACTGTTCATCCGATAAACAGATTTGAAAAATTCAAATTATCCATCTTCACGTTTTGAGTTTAATTGTTTAAAAAAATAGAGCGCACCATAGTAACTAATGAAAGCAAAGGGCAGGGCGATAAAAAAACCACCAGCTATCATCACCGCAATAGTTTCGTATCCTAGATTTCCAATAATCTTCATTGAGTGCACTATATTTTCCGACTGCACCAGCTGATCGAGAACAATGCGAATTCCACCCCAACTGATTTCGTATGGAGTGATGATATTGCCAAATTTTAAAGAAAAATAGTAGATAGGAAAATAAGTTAACGGGTTACAGATAAGAAAGCTGCTGACAACTCCAGCGATTGTTGATGTTCTGGTTATCAGAGTAAGAGCTATAATTAGAATTGTATGTAAAGGCATGGTAGGAGTGAGGCCTATCAAGATGCCTATTGCAGTCCCACCGGCGAGGATTTTAGGATCACCCCGCAGACGTTTTAATCTCAGATAGTAATATCGGTTCAGTCTTTTATAGTTCAAATCAACATCCCAGGTTAGGAGCTTGTCCGAGAATAAGCATTTTGTTCAAAATCGAGGTTTTCCAAAAAAATAAGCACAGTCATATAAGTGATATTACGAGCATTATTTTTATGAAAATAACGAAGAGTTGGGGAAAAATGCATTCTCGGACAGCCTCCTAGGCTCCTAACCCAACTGTGAACGTGAATAAACATCATCACATAAAGATGTCTTTCCCGATTCGTTGAATTTATAATATCCTGCAAGCGCTATCATTGCACCATTATCAGTACAATATTCAGGCCTGGGAACGAAGAAAGAGATCTCTTTTTTCCGGCACCTCTGTTCCAGTTTTTCACGAAGTCTCTGGTTGGATGAGACACCTCCGCCCAGGACAATTGTATTAACACCGTGTTTTTCTGCAGCCAGAGTTGTTTTTCCAATCAGCACATCTACTACAGCCTCCTGAAAAGAGGCACAGATATCCTGGAGTTGGAGTTCCTGTTCTTGTTGGATTTTGTGGTTATAATGATTCATTACCGAAGTTTTCAAGCCACTGAAACTGAAGTCAAGAGATTCTGCTTCCAGCCATGCCCTGGGGAACCTGATAGCCTCAGGATTTCCGGCAAGTGCCTTTCGGGATACATGGGGACCGCCGGGGTAGGGGAGATGGAGAAGTTTTGCGACCTTATCAAATGCCTCTCCCGCCGCATCATCCCTGGTTCGGCCGAGAAGAGAAAATGTGGTGAAGTTTTCTGCAAGGTAGATTGACGATGTTCCACCCGAGACAACCAATGCGATGAACGGGAATGGTGGTTTATGATCTTCCAGAAAAATTGAAAGAATATGGCCCGCCATATGGTCAACACCAACCAGTGGAATATTGCTGACCTGAGATATAGCTTTGGCAAAAGAAAATCCTACCAGAAGAGAACCCATTAAGCCGGGACCCTGTGTTACTGAAATTAACTCTATGTCCGCCAGGCAAAGTTTTGCCCGAACCAGTGATTCTTTAACAATAGGATAGATTGATTGCAAATGCGATCTTGACGCGAGTTCAGGCACCACACCGCCAAATTTTGTGTGAATTGTATCCTGACTGCTGAGTACATTAGATAATATCCTGTCATTATCGAGAATTGCTGCTGCTGTGTCATCGCAGGAGGTTTCTATTCCTAATATCAGCATAGTGGAAATAAATCTTTCATATTTGTGGTCATGGTCTTATTTTGGTTGTATTAGTTCCAATTGATAGAGTAAAAAGAAGCCACTGTAAAGATGAAGTTTTTGAAAGTCAATGACTTCGTAAACCCCAATTATTTTGAACAACCAACTGTCGTGACTGAGAAAAATACCAATCCCCAGCAATTACACCCTCTTGTCGATCAATTTTCACGTACTATATCATACCTGCGTCTCTCTATAACCGATCGCTGCAATCTTCGCTGTATGTATTGTATGCCTAAGGGGGCAGAGGATAAAGCGAAACATACCAAGACTGGAGAGATACTTCGGCACACAGAGTTGCTCAGTTACGAAGAGATGTTGAAGGTAGTACGTATTGCGGTCGAGATGGGGATGAATAAACTTCGTCTTACCGGTGGTGAACCACTTGTGAGAAAGGGTCTTCTTGATTTTATTCATAAACTGTCTATCCTGAAAAATCTGGAAGAAGTACGGTTAACCACTAATGGAGTTTTGCTTGCTGATTACGCTGAGCAACTTCTTGCTGAAGGCGTGAGACAAATTAATGTCTCCCTTGACACTCTGCAGCCGAAAAAATTTTCTGAAATTACCGGCAGGGATTACTTTGGCAAGGTCTGGCAGGGATTGCTTAAAGCGAGAGACCTCGGTTTCAGAATTAAAATCAACGTTGTTGCCATGAAAGGTGTAAATGATGAGGAATTTATTGATTTTGCCAGGCTGGCACTGAATGAGCCTTTTCAAATAAGGTTCATTGAATTTATGCCACTTGGTGAAAAGAGCAGCTGGGACAAAGAGCAGTTTATCAGGGCGGAAGATATCAAAAATATCATTTCGAAAACCGGGCAATTGACACCATTTAATAATAAACGTGATGAAGGTCCGGCTCGAATGTATGAACTGAAAGCTCCAAACGGACAAAAAGGAACTGTTGGTTTTATTACCCCAATCAGCCACCACTTTTGTGATCAGTGCAACAGGTTGAGGTTAACATCTGAAGGAAAACTTCGTTCCTGTCTGTTAAACGACAGGGAAACTGACCTGAAAGCACTGCTCCGGAATGGGGCTTCTGAAGGAATGATCAGGGAGTCCATACGACAAACTATCCTGAACAAACCCAAAGGGCATACCCTGGAAAATGATCTGGAGAAAGGTGAAAAACCTACATGTCTGGGCCAGATGTCACAAATCGGTGGCTGAATCGCTTTGGGGGTATGATCCCAACCACTCAAAATATGAACAGATCGAACTC
>JAUVON010000416.1 GCA_030599175.1 Desulfobulbaceae bacterium
AAACTGGGGAAATTCATCCAGACTCGTACGCCTGAGAAAGCGTCCGATTCCAGTGACACGGGGATCATTTTTCAGTTTGAAGTTATGTTCCCATTCTTTCCTGAGTTTATCATTTCCAGCAAGGAGTTTTTGCAGCTCACCTTCCGCTCCAACCCGCATTGTTCTGAATTTTAGGCAATTAAAAGATTTACCGGTTGCAGTAATTCTCTTATGACGATAGAAAACCGGCCCGCCGTCACTGAGTTTGATCAATAAGGCAATGAGAAGTGTAAGAGGTGCAGTACAAATCAGCACAGCAATGGAAAACAGAAGATCAAAACTCCGTTTCCATTCGGTATTGGGATTAAAATTGAGGATAAGCAGTTCACCCAGTGACTGTATCTCGGCATGGTGCAGACCAAAAACGTAAAGATCCGGCACAAGGTAAATCCGGGCCCCGAGAGACCTGCATTCTCGCAGGATTGTAAATATCTTTTTCTCGGCTCTCATTGGCAGAGCAATATATACATAATCAATATCATGGGCAGTTAAATAACCAAATATCTCAGATATATTGCCAAGAACAGGTTTGCCGTAAACCTCGCTTACCAATTCTTCATCAACCTTATCATCGAAAAAACCGAGAACATCAATACCGGACCAGGGCATTCCCTCAACTTCTTTTACAAGGTTAACGCCAAGATCTCCAGCTCCAACGACCACGGCCCGCCTGACATTTTTTCCTTTTGCCCTGGCCATACGCAGTGCCTTTCTCGCCGCAACATGAATGAAGAAGAGAAGGAACGGAGTTGTCATTGACCAGACAAAGAAAACTACCCGTGAATAGCCGTCTGATATTTTAAAAATGAAAAAATAAAAGAGCAAAAGGCCGATCACCGCTCCCCAGGCCTTAAAAATAACGAAAAATTCTCGGAAGTATTTCCAGCCCCTCCATGACCGATACAGCTGAAAAGACTGAAAACTCAGGAAACAGAGGACGAAAGTGATGATGAGTAGACGATTGTAGTAAGGGCTCCAGGGCACCCTGTACCATAAAACCAGTAATGATAAATAAGCAACTACCGTACAGCAGTCGATCAAATGTAGAAGCTTGGCAATCAGGGAGCTCTGCTCCCGCAGATTAATTGATAACATACTTTTCTTTTCGCCACCAATTACTGTTCATACTGAGAACCGGTCTCAATGATACCGGCAGACTTTGAAAACTTCTCCCAAGTTTATATCCAAGAAATTTCATACCTGTCCGTAGAATAAAATTAAAACTCAGGAGGTAGCGATGTTCTTTATTCAGTCGGGCAAGGGCGGATTTAACATATTTCAATCCAATTCCTTCAGCTTTACCAAATGTATTGAGTAACCATTTCTCAGAACTGTGCAATACTCCAATATCAAAAGATCGACGAAACTCTTCGACCAGAGAATAGTTGTGGCTGTGATAAACTGCACCATCACCGACATATGCGATGGTATACCCGGCCTCAAGAATTCTTCCAACAGTACAGGTATCCTCACCAAAAATCAAACCGTTCTTAAAGCAACCGACTTCAAACAATTGCTCCCTTTTATAGGCCGCAAAAGAGTTTGAAGTAAAAATTGTCTTTAAACCAAACCTCTCTCTATCAGCAAATGTTTTTAGATACGACTTGTTCGGATAATTAAACTCTCGGAGAAAAGTCGCATGCCAACTTGCATCCGGCTGAGGAAGTTGTCTGCCGTATGATCCTGCACATGTATCAAATTCGAGAAGAGGCTCCACTAACTTACTGAGTGCATTAGCACTGGCCAGAGTTGCATCCTGAGTGAAAAAAACTACAATATCCCCAAGAGCCTGTTTTGCGAGAAATGTCCTGGTGCCGCCATGATCAAACTCATGCCGCGATATTGACCAGACTTTTGCACCGTTTTCTTTACAAATAGCCACGGTGCGATCTTCCGAGGAAGAATCGGCAACAAGAATCTCGACAGGCTGCAGGTTTTGCTGATGCAGACTGGCAAAAAATTGTTCCAGTGTTTTTTCACCGTTAAGGGTAGGAACTATAACACTGATGGACGGTAGTGGTTGAGTTGTATTAATCATAGCAGTGTCCAAGAAATCACACCCGAAAAACTCTAACCAGAATATATTTCATCAACGCCCACAATATATACGGTGAAGGATGTTTCCGATAGAGCATCACTTCATTTTTTGCTGCCATGAGGCGAAGTGTAAACGGAAT
>JAUVON010000051.1 GCA_030599175.1 Desulfobulbaceae bacterium
CAAGGCAGGTATTCTGACTTCCGGATCTCTCTACTCATCGCGCCTTCCCGAATATTCTTCAGTGGCAATTACGACTTTCGTCCCCGGTTACAGCGGCGGGCCCGTCCCGGAATTTCACCGGATTCCCTCTTGTGTCTTAGGTGACACCCTGACGATCATGTTGTATCTATTTATCACATTTAAGTCAATACAAATGTTGGTTATCCCAGCTACTCCAAAGACTCAGCCTGCTGTTGTCTAATCTCCGATAACATCTCCCTTCCGCCGTTTTCAAGAATATAGTCACCCAGCCTGAACCCTATAAGCTCAGCGTCCTGGCGCAGTCCTCTCTCCTCCCTGCAGAGAATCTTTTGACCATCAAGACTTGCCAGTCCGGCATTAAGGATAATCTCATCATTTTCAAGCACAGCCAGCCCGAATGCCGGAATAGAGCAGCCCCCTTCGAGTTTTTTCAAAAAGGCGCGCTCAGCGAGCAAACAGGCCTCACTCTCTTCATTATTGAGACAATCACGAATCCTGGCCGTCTTGTCACCATCAAGAGATATGGATGCTTCAATGGCGATACATCCCTGACCTACCGGAGGAATGATTTTTTTCTCGTCAAATTCCATAACAATCATCCCCTCATACTCCATACGCTTTACTCCGGCATAGGCAAGCATAAGCGCATCGCAGTCTCCATCCCGCATTTTACGGATTCGGGTTTGCAGATTTCCCCTCATCTCAACGGTCTCAACATGTGGATAATAGCGTCGCAGCAGGGCCCTTCTTCTAACAGAAGATGTGCCTATCCGAAAGGTGCGGGAGGTGTCAGTGAGATCTATGGTTTTATCTGCACTCACCAGAACATCATTTACCTTTTCACGTTCAGTAAAAGCGATAAGTTTGAATTCCTCCGGCAGCTGCGATTGCATATCCTTGGCACTGTGTACCGCAATATCTGTGATGCCAGCTGCCAGCTGCACTTCAAGTTCCTCGGTAAAAACACCCTTACTGCCAATTTTGGCGATGGAAGTATGGAGAATTTTGTCTCCCTTGGTCTCCATACTGTTAATCTGTGTCTCCATACCGTCACCATTAAGGGCCCTGGCTACAGTTTCCGTCTGCCACATTGCAAGTTTACTTTTCCGTGATCCGATTGTTATCATGACTCTTCCTGACCAAAAATGATAATGTGCTATGTCACATATTTTTATTTACTTATTGCTGGAGGCTGTTTATCGTACGATGTTTATAAGAATTTTTACCATAATCAGCCTACCATATACATTTTCGTTATGATATCTCATTTTTCGCATTATAAAAACGGTCGCCATATTTCCCTGAAGTGACTGAAACCATATAAATATGCGATTACTTCTTTACAACATACGCTACGCAACAGGGCATAAAAACGGTTATCACCTGCCATTGCCATTTTCAGGTTTTTTCAAGAAAACCGAAGTAAATCTGCAGCGTATAATCAACTTTATATCCTCAATAAACCCCGATATAGTTGCTCTTGTTGAGGTGGATTCCGGTTCATATCGCACCGGCAAATTTTGTCAGGCAAAGATTATAGCCGAACAACTGGGATACAATTATGTTGTTGAAAACAAATACTCCGATGACTCCCTGGCACAGATGGTTCCTTTACTCAATCGGCAGTCCAACGCTCTCCTTACCCGACAGGGGATAGAAAAATATCAGTTCTATTATTTTGAACAGGGCGTTAAACGGCTGATTATCCAGACTGACCTTCAGAAAATTGCCATCTTTATTGTCCACCTTTCCCTTAAATACAGGCACAGACAGAACCAGCTGGAATTTCTTCACAGTCTCGTTGAGTCTACCGATAAGGAAGTTATTATCGCCGGAGATTTCAACACGTTCTGGGGAAGCAGGGAACTCAAACTTTTTCTTGCCGCAACCGGCCTGAATAACGCTAATGTCTCCAATTCGCCATCCCACCCGAGTCACGGCCCGAAACGCCAGATAGATTTCATCCTGCACAGCAGCGGACTGCAAATTGATAATTTTTATATTCCCGACGTACGACTCTCAGACCACTCTCCTCTGATTTGCGATTTCTCCTGTGCATTGACTGACACTCACTGACGCTGACTGACTCAATGGTAATGGTAACCGTATTTCAAAGCGACTACCCTCGTGCAACACAGAATTGACTGAAATTGTACCACCATGGGCCTCCAGAACAGCCCTCACATAGTTTAGCCCCAACCCAAGCCCTTTCCGGGAGCGACTTCGATCCCCTCTGTACAATCTCTCCCATATACGCCCCTGTTCATTCTCTGAAATTCCAATACCATTATCTTCAAAAACCACCAGACCATATGAGCCATCCACCCGGACGGATATTTTCACCCAGCCACCTTCTCTACCATATTTAATCGCATTATCCAGTAAATTTGCCCACACCTGAGAGATCCTTGTGCGGTCAAGCATGAGCCAGACTTGATCCACTGTTTCCAGCCGTACTTCAACTCCATTTTCCTCCGCCACATACTCATAAAGGGTAACGATTTCAGTAAGCGTTAGCCCAACTTCACACTCTTGAAGTTCAAGCTGCATGGTTCCAGACTCCGCTTCCGCCACACTCATCATTATTCTCAGCATTGCCAGAACTCGCTCAGACTCTTCAAGACAGTCTGAAAGTGCTTCACGAAGTCGTTGAGTATCATCCTCGGCCTGTAACCCGTATTCAGCAACAGAACGCAACCTGGTCATGGGAGTTCTGAGATCATGGGCAACGTTGTCTAAAGAATCCTGCATTTCCGATACCAGATGCCGATTCTGACGCAGAAGACGATTTATCTGTTTATAGAGACTGTCAAGCTCTGGACTGTTGCCATCCTCAGGAAGAAGCTCGGATTTCGGCAGCCGGGTCAGCTCAGCAATCTTCTTTCTTGTAGCAATGATAGAGGAGAGGCTGAATCGTGCATAATAGAGGGAAAACGGCCATAAAACAAGAGAACTGCACACAACTGCCAAAACAGTCCAGCGAACCATCTTTCCGTACAAATGATACCATTCGCTGCCATCCTTGGCCGCCTGGATCAGTACCGTGTTACCATATTTTCTTGTCACTATGGACAACACTCTTTCTTCTTCCCCAGATCCTACAATCAGCCATACCCCTTTTTTTTCCGGGGGAAGATCAACAAGTCCTTTAAAAGTCGGATACTCTGTCTGCTCATTGACCAATATGATATGGTCATCCCCCCGAACCATTCTTATAAAAGCAAGTCCATGCAGCGAGTCCTCTTTCTGGATGTTGCGAGGAGAGGAGTAGATATTTGGAGAGTGATCTATCGAAAGGTAGTTTGTTAACAGTCTCTCTGTTTCATTACGTTCTATTTCATGCAGCTGAGTTCGGGCAATAAGAAGATATACCGTTGCCAGAAGAGCTCCTCCAAACCATAAGAGGAAAAAAACCGGCAGCGCTTTTCTGGATCTCGACCAGGAGAAATCCTCTCTACTCAGACTTGAGAACATAGCCCACGCCCCTGACGGTATGGATCAGTTTTTCGGGAAAATCCTTATCTACTTTATTTCTCAATCTACATACCAGAACGTCAACTACATTGGTTTGAGGATCAAAGGAATAATCGTAAACTCTTTCAAGAATAGCCGTTTTGGACAGGACAATGCCAACATTTCGCATCATATATTCCAGCAGACCATACTCTTTTGCCGGTAGCTCAATTTTTTCTCCCTGCCTGTACACTTCATGTTTCAACAGATCCATTTCAAGCTCACCGGCGTGGAGGGAGGTTGGTTGAACCGATTTTTGATCCCTTCTGATAAGTGCCTTAATTCTTGCCAGTAATTCACTGAAAGAAAATGGCTTAACCATATAATCATCGCCGCCCCGCTGCAACCCCTGTATTCTGTCATCAACAGACTGTTTGGCGCTGAGAATCAAAACGGGTGTATTCACATCCTCCGCCCGCATCAACTCTATGACACTCAGGCCGTCCAATCGGGGCAGCATAAGATCTACCACCGCAGCGTCGTAGGGGATGACCAGGGCACGATCCAGCCCGGATCTGCCGTCGCCACATACATCAACGCTGAACCCGGCTTCCCGCAGCCCCTTTTCAATAAAAGAGCTGATTTTAACATCATCTTCTATCAGTAATATTCGCATACTCTTTAACCGACCATTCCAATTACGGAACAGTTCCTCCCCGTTACCCCGTCTGAACACCGTCTGGATCTTCTGTAGGAAAAATAATCCTTTGAGCAGCATGTACAAGAACCGGCCACGGCAATTTTTGATTCTCTCACTCCTGCCCCGGTCAGTTGATATGTTGAAATTCGCCAGAAATCAAAATAATCCTGCTGTTCCATAAATGGTCTGAACTCAACAGGAAATTCCTCTCTATAGTTTATAAATTCTGCACAGCATGGCCCCAGGGACGGACTAATGGCAGCCAGCAGATTTTCAGGGAAAACACCAAATTCGGATTTCATTCGGCGAACAACCTTAGACAAAATGTTAATCACACTCCCCCGCCAGCCACAATGAACAGCAGCAATAACCTTTTTCACAGGATCAAAAAGAAGTACTGCCTGGCAATCGGCCTGTTGAATCATAAGTCCGGTTCCCTGCTGATCGGTTATTAACGCATCAACACCTTCAATTTCCCTGGTGCCGATTACGGGTTCGGTCAGGGAGTAAATACCATCGCCATGAACCTGTTTGGCCGAAAGAAGAATAGAGAAGCGTATAATTTCCCCAATCCTCTGCCTGTTTGCAGATACTGTTTTTTTCTCGTCTCCAACCCCATAGCTTACATTCATAGAGTTGAAAGGAGCCGTGCCGGAGCCGCCATATCTATTAAAGAATCCATACCTGCAGCCAACTCCATGGGACGAGCTATACTGTCTTACTGTTCCCTGATTATTACAATACTTGTTCATAGTCTGTAGTGTCCGGTTAAGAACTCGAAGTCTATGCTATCTGCAAAAGGGTTTGTGAGTTGTTTTTTGGAGCGTCATCCTGCAAATTTCGTAGTATTTTCTTAACATTTTCGTGTTTGATTTTTATCAGTCTTTGCGAGAATCTCGCATGATAAAAATTGAATATGAAAATGTTTGAAAATCAAGCAATTTTCAGTAAAAAGCGGAAAAAAACAACTTACAAATCCGTACGATACATGCTGCAATTTTCTACCCGAACATTGCTGATTCATAGTAGTCTATTCGGCAACTTCATAACTCAACATAAATTCCGGAATGGAAAAGAATAAGAAAAGTACAGAAATAAAAAATGGGAATGTCCACCAGTAGCGGACATTCCCATAAAGATTTCACAAAAAATCAGGCTTAATCGAATTTCTTAGAAATAAGCCTCAAAAGTAAGATAGACCTGATCAGCTTTTTCCACCGGATCCTGCCCCATCATCCGTATTTTGCCAAGATCCCCTGCATCGCCTAAATCATAGGCCATCATATTCCAGTCACCGGAACCAAAATAGTCATACTCATAGTGCTGGTATCCTAGACGCATAAAGGTTTTAGCATATTTAGATATTTTCTCACCGGTGGGCAGATCCCAGATTGTATATATCTCATATACCTGACCACGGGTTGCAAGTTTGGACTGATAAATTTCATCGTGTCCCGGAGACATTGCCAGCCAGTATTGCGAGCCATAGTTGAATTCAGCCCCGAATTTCCAACCGGCTTCCTCCAGGTCATATCGCAAACCTGCGTAAAAGGAATAGCCATCTTCGTCATTGGTATTCGTATGACCACTGAAAGGATCGTTGAACAGTCCGTCATTGTCGGGCATGGTTCTTGACCAGCCGCCTGAGACAAAATAGTTAAAACCGGCAATTTTATCCTGATAAACTCCCGAAGTATGCAGAATATCACCAAGATTCTTTCTGTCGCCCATGCCACTCATGTCACCAAAAGCCTGGTTGATGATAGGATCCTGAAAATTCGGATAATTGAAGACATTCGCTGCCAGAAAACTCTGAACATAGGCAAAACGATCGCCCTTCTTCATGATATCCCAGCTGAAACCACCAAAATCCATATCTTTGATGTTGTTGGTACTGTCGTCCACAAGACCGGCCTCAAACCCACGGCCATAACAGAATCTCAACTTGCCTGTACCGAGACTGTCTGCGCCCCAGTTCCAACCATAACCGAGTGACAGGCCGTCAAAAGGCCAGTCCATAAAGGCCATCGGTGTTGCCAGTCTCTCATCCGACCCCAGTCTCATCTGCCCTGGAGGACCGTCAGTTGTCGGCCTGCGACCAATTGAGAACCAGATCGGAGCACCACCTATATTATTCCAGTTGACAAAGGCACGATCCACATAGAGTGCGCTGGAACCAATCGGGGTGCGGGTAACATTGCCATCAAAAACCGGCCACATGGCATAGCTTTCATCTGTAAATGCAGACTGGTTGCCCCAGGTCTTATACATTGCCAGCCGTCCCTTAAACTCAACGTTTTCGGTGGCTTTCACCCTCATGTTAAGACGAAATCGGTTGGTGAAAACAGTTTCATTATCAAGGGTTCTCCCAAAGACCGTATCGGCGCTGTAATAGTCGCCCCTGGCACGAAAATCACCATAGAATTTAAACCGAGCCGCCAGATCCCACTCCTCTGCCCGCTCATCCAGATCTTCGAAATCCTCGTCAAGAATGCCAACATTTTTGTCCAGGGCTTCGACATTTTCAGCAAGTGCTTTATTCATCTCCGACTGGGCTGCCATGGCCGCCCGTAATTCGTCGAGTTGCCTGCTGAGTGCCTCAATCTTCTGCTCCATATCAGCCACATTCGGACCAGTACCTCCCGCCAGTGACAAAGCCGGTAGAGCCAACATACCTGCAAGTGCCATTACGGAAATCTTTTTCACCATAATCTCTCCTCCCATATTAAATTTTTCTCTTCTCAAACTTGGAACAAAACCTGCAGTATTTATATTACAGAGATGTAAAGATCTCCTGGTAATTGAAGAAAACAGTATTTAATGTAATTCTGAATTACTATACTACTCCGTCATAATTGTCAACACTGTATCAAAATTAAGTTATTGACAAGCAACAAATCAATCTTATAGCCCTCTCCTCTCCGGCATGAAGATTAAATGCAACTCATTAATGTCATACACATTATCAACTTTTTCAGTGTTTCCCACCTGCAATTAAGGGTATGATAGAATCCCAAATTATGGTTTTTATAAGATTATCAAGGCTGAAATGAAAACTCCAATTGTCATGGTCGCTTTCGGCACCACCTCCGATGCAATCACAACATACCGACATATTGACGAAAAAGTCAAAGAACATTTCCCGGATCATGAGATTTTCTGGTCGTTTTCTTCACGTATTATAACAAAACAACTCCAATGGGAGGGAGGGAAAAAGGCTCAACTCCCCGAAGAACTCCTCTGCCGGCTGGCAGAGCAGGGTTATACAAGTGCAGTGGTGCAGTCACTTCATCTCTTTCCCGGAACAGAGTTCAGCTCCCTCAAGACGGTCATGGAAAAGGCGGAATTGAATTGTCTCCCCGGCGCCCCCCTTATCAGTTCACCGGAGGATTATACTGAAATCTGCCGGGTACTGCAGCCATTCATCTGCACGGATTCAAAGAAAGCCGCTCTAATTCTTGGTCATGGTACCTACCACCCCACCTGGACTGCTTATTACTGCCTGGAATCATTTCTCAGGCGCCGATTTGGCCCGCACATTTTTGTCGGGGCTGTTGAAAAATACCCGGAGTCAAAATACCTGGTGGATGAGATTAGTACAGCTGGCTATAAGAAGGTGCATATCATCCCCTTCTTTCTTGTTGCAGGAATGCATTACAGAAGGGATATTGTTGGAGAGGGTGAATCTTCATGGCAGACCCGGTTTATAAAAAGAGGATTAGAAACCGAAGCGGTGAATCATGGCCTTGGCATTCTGCCCGGCTTTGAGAACATCATTGTCAGACATATAGAGGCTGCAATCAGGAAGAATTATATCCTGTGATGGCGTCGTACAACTGAGAAGGTGCACAGAACACAGTTCTATATTGCTCCAGACGAAACTGAAAAACCGTGTATGAAGGATCGTTCAGCTTTCGCTCTTTATAGAGCTGGTTGCTGCCGATTGCCCGATTTGCTGCACTTGAGGGAGAGGTAAGGGTGATAGTCCTAATGCGGTGATTATTCCAGGCAACCTCATGTATTCTTGGGATTATTCCCTGAAGACATTCCAGCTGCATTCCATATTTTTTCAACTGTTTCCGAAACAGATATTCAGGGCCGTTTTTTGAATTTCCGCCGGTAAAGATAAGTGTATGGATAAAAGGATGTAGCTCAAGCTGAACAATAATATCACGCAAGGTTATATCCTTCATGCCAAGATCAGAAGATTCAATTTTTTCACGCCTGCAGGAGGCAACGATATCGCAGATACCGATCCTCTGCGATATCAAAAATTTCTTTCTCTGATCCACAGCATCTTTCGAATTATCGTAGATAAGGGAAAGATCGAAGATTTGATCAAGCAGAGGCCACAGCAATCCATCACAACTGCCATAACAGAAATCCACATCTCTTTTTTTGAGTTTGCCAAAAGAGAATCTCGGTGGAGGCAGGGTTCCGATTATCAGCTTTTCAGTACCATCAGGAATGTAGATCTCGTAAGGGTGAAAATGGTGAAACACTATTTTCTGTGGGGTTTTCCTTACTCCATTGCCTTCTTGGCATCTCCGGCAGCTTTCTCTGTTGCCTCAGCAGCATCATGGGCCACGTCCTTGGTTGCTTCGGAGGCATCATGGGCCACGTCTTTCACTGCATCCGTTGCATCCTGTGCAGCCATTTTTGTGGCATCAGCCACATTACCGGCAGCCTCTTTTGTCACTTCCACCGCCTTGTCCATAGACTCTTTCGCCTTGTCAGTGGCAGCTTCTCGTTCGTCCTGACTGCAACCCACCATACCCATCAACACCATGCCAACTACCACCACAAACAATTTTTTAATCATTTTCTCACCTCATTGTATTGAAATCTGACCTTTGCTCGCAATCCTGCCGTCAGGATTGACATTCACAAAAGTAATATTGTAAAACCCAAGTATAGATACTAACTGATTGCCCTCACATCCTCACGGGTCTTGACTAACACCCAGATAGCATACCCACCAATCGCTGTTCCCAAAGGGACATTACCCAGGTTTATGATTGCCAGAATCCACAGAGCAATTCTGGCCCAACCCTTTCCTGCCCGAAAACCACGACCGGTGAATATATGGAGAATACCGAGCAGGGCAAGAGGTAGTAGAATCATCACCCCGGTAAGCCCGGCCGGCAGAAGAGCAACATCTTCTGTCTGGATTCTATTTGTCACTGCCAGCAAACCCATTAAACCGATAAAGGCTGTTGCCAGCAGATAAATAATGCCTAATGCTATAAAAATCCAGCTGACGATACGAATGTGCTTTTCCATATTTTGGCCTGATCTGTAATTTGCTGTTACCGAACCCGATAAGAATTGAAAAAAGAGTACTGTTCTGTAAGACACACCCTATTACTGATAATCAATACCAGCTACAGTATTGATTTAGCTTTGCATTGTCAAGAGGAGGAACAGCATGCGGGGCAGGTGCATAGAAATATTATTTTGCAGGAGAGGTGCCGGAGAATTCCTCTGCAAGGTTATTGTCAATGACGTAAATACAAATCTCATTGGCACCTTGCCTGGAATAAAGATGTTTCTGCTGTAAATTTCTTATCATATAGGTTACATCATTCTGTATTTTTTTGTCATAGGTTTTAAAATCCTCCTGATTGAAATCTTTTACCGCCCTGCGGAAATTTTCATTTTTTAGAAACGGCTCTAGTACCTTTTCCTTCAAATTATACACATATTTCTCATAGAGATATGTGTATAGAGTTGTTTCCGTTATTGGCAATCCATCACGTAGCATTTCCTGGGTCAAAGCCGTAGATGTATATGACTTCTGTATACTTGCCCTGAATTCGGGAGCATCCTTAGACTCGATTTGCAAATGAGACTCTACACGTCTGAAAAATTCCTCTGTTATTTCAATTCTCTCTCCAGTGAATTCACAGGTTTCCACTGCCCCTATTTCAAAACTAACGGCAAAAATATAATTGATAATATTTCGGGAAATCTGCTCCTCGTTATAATAGTAGAGTGATTCTTTCACCTCCTGCAGCACTGTGTAATTATACATCTTCAGAAGAGAATCGAGAAAACCCATGGGGAGCAACTCCTTATCTTCCTCGCAGAATTTCTTGAAAAATTTCCCCAGCATTGACATATCAATAAGTTTGCCTTCCCTTGCGTAGATCGTATAGAACTCATTAAACATCTTAATGGAATCCCGGCCGGACAACCCCCGCCAACCATCTTGATCCGATTCAGCTATGATCTTCTGCTGCCGCTTGGCAGAAAATTTATCCACATCGTTTTCCGACAACCACTCAGGAACGTGACCGGTAAAAATTTCCATCTTAAGCAGCAGCAGATGTTTGTCACAATACATCTCATATTTCTGAGGATCTCCGATCCAATCTTCCATTGCCTCAGATTTTGTCACAAGCCTGGTTGCGACAATAACCCTGGCAAAATTATTCAACACCCTTGGCAAAAAACTCTCATCAATATGTTTGCCGAAATTTTCCCGGTATATATCAACTTCTGTTTTTATATCAAGGACATATGGAATATGTATATACTCTACCCTGTCAGCAAATGCATACAGGTCCTTCAACAGTTTCTTATCCTCAGGGTTCATCAGCGCAAAGAGCAGCGAGTTTACCCGCTCTTCGATATCCTCGACTTTATGCACACCATCACTGATGATATTATGCATTTCCATTAACCGCTCGGTATTGTGAGACTTGATATCCATCAATGCATAGATACCATTATTAGTTTTGGCGTAGCGAGAATAGAGATAACTGACCCGGGTTGCCCCTGCCATCATGCTGTTCAGGCTTCTCTGCACCACTTCATTGGTCATCACATTGTTACGCAGCGGCTTGTCACCTGGATTAAAAACAGATATTCCTTCACCTAACCTGCGGTTATAAACGTAGGGGCGGGCAAAGACAAAATCCATAATCCTGGCGGGATCCCGATATTTTTTAAGCAACTCCTGATATATTGAATTGCAGATGGTGCATGGTTCATCCTCAAATACCCATTCATAGCTTTTTTCAGTAAAAAGGTGCCATTTAATCTCATCATTTTCAAAGAGATCGTCAAAAAAGCTCCGCCGAACATCCTTGGGAACAAGAAGAAGGGGATGATCGTGGCTCGGACAGGGTATATCGAAATAACCACTTAACTCGGCATCACCCGTACATGCAGATTTCAGCTCAGCGGCCAGCTCCTCTTTCCCCTCACTTTCCATCACCCATGCAAGTTTGTCGGCAAAAGAACCCAAACTATGCACACCGTCTACAAAACGATCATGCTGAAGTCTCCAGACAACCTCATATCGGAACCCTTCAGGAGAATTAGCGTATTCTTCAAACTTCCTCAGC
>JAUVON010000217.1 GCA_030599175.1 Desulfobulbaceae bacterium
GAATACCCGGAAATGCGGCGGGAGATGACAGTCTTCATTCTCCTCAATGTCGACGGCAGGCATGAGAAGCGCATATTTGACAAGCTCATAGCCCTTGACGAAGTAAAAGAAGTACACTCTGTCCACGGCTCTATCGACCTCATTGTCAAAGTGAAACTGGTAAGAGATCTGCTCTCCTCCGACGGAGAACTCCTTTCCGAATTTATTCTTACAACCATAAGAAAATGGCCGGGTGTAATATCGACCCAGACCCTGATTCCTGGTATTTCCAAAGTAAAAAGGGACGATCATTGTCTCATTTGAACAGGGATGGCAGCTCTTTTTCAAAGTAGCCTGGAAGAGAGAAAAGCTTTGGCACCATTACACACTTATGATACTGTTGTTTCAACACGGTTAAGCAATCTCATTTTAAAACATAAGCCCCTGATACAATGACACAGATTTTACTTGTTGGAGATTCGCTCGTTGCAGATAATGATTGGCAGCCACGCATGAGACCGCACAAGGTTCAAAACTTTGGGGTTCCTGGTGCGACGACCCGCGATGTTCTGAACATGCTTCCACATATTAAAGAACGAACAAAGGTGGTCGATGTTGTCATGGTGATGGTTGGCACGAACGACCTGCTCTCCGATAACTATCAGTTTGTCCAGACTTTGAAAAAAATCGTCATTCAACTGCGAAAAGATTACCCCATCGCTGAAATTCTGGTAAACAACCTTTTCCCCATGCATCTCCCCCACCTTCCCCATAACGCTATAACCAGTTTCAATACTCATATTGAAGCAATAACAATGCAGACAGGATGCTGTTATCTCGACACCCATATTAAATTTCTCAACAATGAGGCTGCAGTCTTTCAAGGCGATGGAGTCCATATCACTGAAGCCGCTTATGAAATATGGTCCCGCAACCTGCTTGAGCATATTGCTTTTCTAATCGAAGATGACTAACGTGGTGAAGCGCTAATATCTGTTGTTTCCCTTTCCTATAACATGGAGTTTATGCAATGCCGCAAAATCAGCTACATACCCTGATTATTTCTTTTTTTCTTCTCTTTTCTGTTTACACCACTTTTGCTTCCACTGATGCTGAAGCATTTGCAAAAAATACAGAAGGTACCACCGGAACCGTCATTGAAACGATGAACTCTTCCGGATACACCTATATGTTGATAGAATCCGGTGCAGAAAAAACCTGGGTGGCAATCCCTGAAACCAAAATAGATAAAGGGGCAGAGGTTACCTATAATTCCGGAATGGTGATGAAGAACTTTGACAGCAAGACCCTTAACCGCACCTTTGAATCTATTATCTTCTCTTCAGGCCTTATGGGAGAAAAAGACGCACCAGTCCATGGTGCAGCAACAGATGATTCTTTTGCAACGGCTGTCAAGACAGAACAGACAAAGGTTGATGTTTCTGCTCCGGCCATGGGGGCATCCGGGGGAAGCTCCGGTGCAATAGCCCCGTACCAGGAAATTACTGTTGCCAAATCAGAGGCTGCAAACAGTTACAGTGTTGAAGAGATTTTTTCCCAGGCAAAAAAGCTCAACGGCCAGAAAGTCACTATACGGGGAGTTGTAACCAAGGTCAGTGCCAATATCATGGGCAGAAACTGGATTCACCTGCAGGACGGCACCGGCAACCCGATGCAGAACAGCCATGATATTGTAGCAACCAGTTCTGAACACCCGGAAGTAAATTCTGAAATCACCATCGAAGGGGTTGTGGCAGCAGAAAAAGATTTCGGCGCCGGATACAAATATGCCGCGATTATCGAAGAAGCTAAAGTTATAAAGTGAAAATACCCGTAGACAAGATAGGTTTTGATCTGGATGGCGTTATTGCGGATACTGCAACGACCTTTCTCCATATAGCCTGTACGAAATATGATTACTGCTCCTTTTCCCATGAGGATATCACCAACTTCGAACTGGAGGACTGTATACCAATCCCCGAGGATCTGGTGGACAAAATTTTTACCGAAATCCTCGTGGACTCCCTGGGTTCAGGACTCAAACCAATGAAGGGGGCAGTAGAAACACTCACCTCGATGGCCGTTGAATCGACCATTACTGTTATTACAGCACGTCCGCTTCGTCGTCCTGTACTCGACTGGATTGATGTTTTTTTCCCTGCTAAGACCAGAGATGCGATTAAGGTAGTTGCAACCGGAGACCATAGCGACAAGGTACGGTATATTCATGAGCACGGTTTGAAATATTTTGTTGATGACCGGGCTGAGACATGCATGCAGCTGGCCGGAGAAGATATCATCCCATTCGTTTTCAACCAGCCCTGGAACCGTAATCGTCACAATCTGCAAAGCGTTGATAATTGGGATGATCTTCGGCAACTGATAGCCACTTCACCCTAAAACTCTATGGAATGTCCGCACTGCAAAGGTAAAATCCAGGTTTATAAAAATCCGGTACCTACAGTTGATATCATCATTGAAATCGGGGATAAGATTGTTCTGATTGAACGAAAGAATCCTCCCTCCGGCTGGGCATTACCCGGCGGCTTTGTCGATTATGGCGAATCCTTTGAAACAGCGGCCCTGAGAGAAGCAGAGGAGGAAACAGGCCTGAAGGTCACCCAACTGCGTCAATTTCGTACCTATTCCGACCCATCCAGGGACAAAAGACACCATACAGTCTCAACGGTATTTATCGGCAAAGGGAAAGGGCTACCCGTTGCCGGAGATGATGCCAGCCAGGCAGGCCTCTTCACCCTACACAACCTGCCGGAACTGGCATTTGATCATGCACAGATTCTCTCCGACTATTTCGGCACTAAAAAAAAGTGTTAAAAATCCAGAAACTTAGTAGCCCCATACCTACGGAGCCATAGAGTGTGAGTCAGGGGATACAGTCACGCCCATATTTTTTGGCTATAAAACCAAAGGTTGCAAGACCGACAAGCCCTGAGACTACTATTATAACCAGGTCTTTCATTTTTCCATTACCCCCGAATCCGAATCCCCGGTTTCTTTCGCAGACGAATTGACTGCGGCGTTACTTCAACCAGTTCATCATCATTTATATAGGCGATACAATCCTCAAGAGTCATGGCAACGGGAGGAGTCAGGATAACCGCCTCATCAGAGCCGGAAGCTCGCATATTGGTCAGTTTTTTCCCTTTCGCCGGATTAACGACCAGATCAGCAGGCCGAGCATGCTCACCGACAATCTGACCCTGATAAAGCGGCGCTCCCGGCTTAACAAACATCCTGCCGCGATCCTGTAGATTGAATAATGCATAAGCAACTGCTGTGCAAGCCTCCTTGACAACAAGCACCCCATTTACCCGGTTGATGATCTCTCCTGCATACGGTCCATATTCTGAAAATACGTACGACATCATGCCCATACCACGAGTATCCGTCATAAACTCGGAGCGGTATCCAAGAAGGCCGCGAGTGGGAATATTGAAAACCATCCGCACCATGCCGGTCTCAGTTCCCATCTCCTCAAGTTGTCCCTTCAACTTGCCGAGTTTTTCAATGACAGGCCCCTGGAATTGCTCATCAACATCCACTGTCAGCTTTTCATAGGGTTCAAGAGTCTTACCGTTTTCCTCTTTGAGAATCACCTGGGGCCTGGTTACCTGGAGTTCATAACCCTCTCTTCGCATCTTTTCGATTAAAATTGAAAGATGAAGCTCCCCACGCCCTGAAACCTTGAAACCAACCGCATCTTTCAACGGCTCATACTGCAGAGCCACATCTGCAAGAATTTCACGCTGCAGCCTGTCACCAATATGTCGTGAGGTAACATACTTCCCCTCCTTACCCGCGAAAGGTGAATCATTGGGAATAAAATTCATGGAGATAGTTGGCGGATCAATATTAATCAAAGGTAAGGGTCTTGGATTGTCCGGATCGGTGAAAGTCACACCCACCATCACATCTTCCATACCGGCAATGGCAACTATCTGTCCTACTCCGGCTGACTCCACTGCCACCTTGCCATCGGATTCGAAACAAAAGATTTTTGTTATCCGTACCGGCTTTATAGAACCGTCACGCCTGGCAACTACAATCGGCTGGTTAATCTTCATGGTGCCGTTAACTACCTTGCCAATACCGAGTCTGCCTAAATAAGGCGAATAATCAATAGTACCAACCTGCATCTGCAACGGTTCATCAGAGGAGCCGCTGGGGGCCGGTGTATGGTCAACAATCATCTGTGAGACGTGGTGCATACTACCGCCATCTTCTATCTTGTCTTCAGGGTCAAGAAGAGAGAACCCCTCTTTGGCAGAGGTATAAACCACAGGAAAATCGAGTACATCGTCAGGGGCATTAAGCTTGGCAAAAAGATCAAAAACCTGGTCGACAACCCACTCACATCGTGCAGCCGGCTTGTCAATTTTATTGATGACGACAATGACCGGAAGATTATTTTCAAGAGCCTTTTTGAGGACAAAATACGTTTGCGGCATCGGTCCTTCCTGGGCATCCACCAGCAGCAGGGCTCCGTCAGCCATACGCAGCACTCGCTCAACCTGCCCACCGAAATCGGCATGGCCCGGAGTATCAATGATATTGATCAAATAATCCTGATACCCATAGGAACCATTTTTCGCAGTTATGGTTATGCCTCGTTCACGCTCTAAATCCATGGAGTCCATTAGCCGCTCGGAGACCTCCTGGTTATCACGAAACATACCTGAATGCTTAAAAAGCTGGTCGACCAGTGTCGTTTTACCATGATCAACATGGGCAATAATTGCCACGTTACGAATTTTACTCTGTTCCATCATTTATCCTTTAACATCCCGGTTTTAACTGGGATAAATTTATTCTTGGTCTACTGCCGATTCGGTGAAAAAAGGCGGGACAACTGCAAAAATCAGCATGCAAATTTCACAGTATAACACACAATTATATCTTGCACAAGAAAACTCGCAACACTCCAACGAACCAGAACTACGATAATCAATTTCACAGTCCTGACAAGATCAGTCCACGACTGTTGGCAGAGCGAAGAAGAGCAGGAATATTTTCATCGATATAATCAAAAACACGTGCCCGTTTATTTTCTGCCGGACGTATTACCCGGCCAATCACCTGCAAAAGCCTGCCCTCAAAGGAAATAGGAGTGGTAAGAAATAGAGTCGAGAGACCGGAACAATCAAAACCTTCACCGATAAGCTGCAACGTCGCCACAAGCACCTGAACTTCTCCTTTTTGCACCGCATCGACTATTGCACTCCTGTTCTC
>JAUVON010000178.1 GCA_030599175.1 Desulfobulbaceae bacterium
AGCGTCGGCCATAAGCTTCATGCCATCATAGGATAAGGCAGCATATGCATCAGGTTCTTGCTTATAGGTGGCCTTATAATTTGCATGAAAGGATTTAGCTGCGGGAAGATATTCTACAGTAGGATTGGAGAAGCAGTAAACACCTTCGGCTGCTTTTCCTGCAATCTCAAGAAGTTTTGGGGAGTTAGAACCATCACCAACAGCAATAAGATTGCGATAACCGCCCTGACGAAGCTGCTTGATTACCATGGCACCGTCTGCATAGTAGGCTGTCCAGAAAACGGCATCAGGTGTTTTGGATTTAACCCGGGTAACCAGAGCAGATTGATCCTGCTCACCTTTATTTACCACCTCATAGGCTACAACTTCATTACCCATTGCAGTCCACTTCTCACGCGTCAGTTTTGCAAGATCCTCAGAGTAACCGTCCCCCTGGTGAACAATTGCCAGTTTTTTAATCCCTTTTGCTTTAAACAGGCCAACAGCTGTTTTTACCTGGTCAAAACCGGTAGAATTAATCTGAAAAGCATTCCCTTGATTAATATCTATCAATTTGGTGGAGTTTGCCGCAGGGATAACCATCGGTATATTGGCATCACCGTAGATTTTCATGGTAGGCATAGTAGCACCTGAACAATATCCGCCGACAACAGCAGTGACATCGGCAGAAACCAGTTTGCTGGCTGCAGAGGTTGCCTGCTGTGGATCACAGGCAGCATCGCCGGTCATGGTGACTATTTTCTGGCCTAGCACACCACCAGCTTTATTGATTTCAGCAGCGGCAAGGTTGATAGCATTTTCCATATCTTTGCCATACGTTGCTTCTGACCCGGTTGTGGGAACCATGATACCGATTTTCAAATCTGCAGATGTGGCAACATTACCAAGCATGAGTAAACCCGCCAAAGCACCACTGACAGAAGACAATAATAAAGATTTTTTCACAGTATTCTCCTTTTAAATTAACAATTAACTATCAAAACCCTGTATCCGTCTAAACAAAAACCGTCTACAGGAAACAAATCAGAACCCAATTAAATACTTCCCTTGAAAAGTAACAACACAGAGGAAATATCTTACAGAGTTTTGGAACTTACCAAATGTGCATCAGTATTACAAATAGAGTTAAAAAAAATATTCGCCGTATAGAAATGGAAAAACATCAAAGACTTTAAACTACGGTATTTATCAGAAGTATCCACTCCCTACCTTAATATGAACGTTCATACCCTGTTCTCTAAGGAACTCTGCCCGTTCAATAATATAATCCCTTGAAGGAGCAACCACATCTTCCAACTCATAAACCCTGCCCAGCTTTGCATAGGTTCCTACCCCGAGACGATGATAAGGCAGGAGTTCAATTTCTACAAGTTTATTGAGCGTTGCACCTATTGAGAGTGTTTTTAAAAGGGCATCATCCTCATCATTTATTCCCGGGATAAGCGGGATACGTAAATGGATTTTAAAGGGTAAATCGGACTGATCAAGTTTTCTTAAATTAGCAAGTATATGGATATTGTCGACACCGACAAGCTTCTTGTGAATTTTGCCATCAGGATGTTTCAGATCCACATAGATGACGTTTAGAAAAGGCAGAATTTTCTTTACGCTCTGCCAGGGGGCAGAGAGGCTGGTTTCGATAGCTGCATCAATTCCCCGCTTACGACACTCTTCAAGTACATCTGCAACAAAATCCGGCTGAAGCAGACATTCTCCCCCACTGATAGTCACGCCGCCGCCAGAATGGAAAAAAAAGATTTCATCCTTACAGATGTCAGCAACTACTTCATCGACTGACATAATTCTGCCATATCCTTTTTCGACAGCGGCTTGTTGTGACTCGGGAGTTGAACACCACTTGCAGGAAAGAGAACATCCCTTTAAAAACAGTACTACTCGCAGCCCCTTACCATCATGAATAGAATTTCTCTCAATGCGAAGAACTGTACCAGTATGTTCTTTGCCCACCAAATTATCCAACGGAACCCCGAAAAACGGGATAAGTGCCTTGGAGGTTATTCCTGACATTTTTATTTATATGGTCAATGTTTATTTTCTGTCAGTAAACAAGCAAATCAAGAATAAGGCACTAAATACCATGCTGAACTGTTCTGCCGATGATCTCGTCCTGAACATCTTTGCCAAGCTCAACAAAATAGGCGGTATAGCCTGCAACCCTGACAAGAAGTCCTCGATGTTCTTCAGGGTTCTGTTGGGCCTCAAGCAATTTTTCCTGGTCAATCACATTAAACTGAACATGATAGACACCCAGGCTGCACATGCTTTTCAACAGCGCCATCATCTGAATTATGCCGTTTTCCTCGCTCAGCATGGCAGGTTCCACCTTCAGATTTAAAAGTGTTCCCTGAACAAAACGATCGTGGGGGATATTGGCAACAGATTTCAACACCGAACCAGGTCCATTCAGATCAGTTCCTCCCGTAGGACTGACACCATCAGCCAGGGGTTTCCATGCTTTTTTGCCGGAAGGCAAGGCACCGACTTCCAGACCAAAAGGAGTATTGCCGGAAACGGGCAGGATACCTGGAGTCATCCTGCCAAATTTAGATTGATATGTTTCTATCTCGTCTGCAAAAAAAGTAAAAACATCACCTGCTATCCTATCCACCTGCGGGTCATCATTGCCATATTTCGGTGCAGAATTGCAGAGTTTTAAGATATCCTCAAACCCGTTAAAATCATGGGCCAAAGCATCAAGTAACCGACCCATAGTAACAAGCCCCTTATCATAGACAATATACTTAACAGCAGCGATTGAGTTTATCAGATCAGCTACACCGATAAGAATAATACCGTTGCCGGTATTGTATTTGGCTCCTCCCCAGGCATAATCTTTTGCATTTTCGATACATTCTCTGAATGTCAGAGAAAGCGCAGGACAGGGCCGCTTCATACAGACTTCATCAATCACATGACTGCCCTTGACCACAGCTCTGGTGACATAGGCAAACTGTGCTTTTACCGCTTCAAAAAAATCATCGAAAGTGTTAAAATTTTCAGGGTTGCCGGTTTTAATTGAAATGCATTTGTCACTCTTTCTACATTTTCCGTTGAGCATTGCCAACTCAACAATGGAACCAAGATTAATATCTGCAAGAGCGGTATAATGACGTAACCTTCCTTCAAGATTTGTCTCAACACAACCGCATGGATTCCAGTTAAAGGCCTCCTTCAGGGGAATCCCCTTATTCATCAGCATTCGGATGCCGATATCATCGTTATGGAAAGCGGGGAAACCTGTACCCAGAGAAATCAGCTCAACCACTTTGCGAAGAAAGCTGCCGGGATTTTTGGCAAGACTGTATCTGACTGACAGTGAAGGCTGATACAACTGGACATCCATGGTGGCCTGGATGATCATACAGGAGAGTTCATTTACAGCATCCCTGCCGGTTTCATCCACTCCTCCGACACAGACATTCTGGAACATCGGATAGCCTGCGGCAAATTCAGCTGTGACCTCATCTTGGAAAAGACAGGGCTCACTGAACTTCACCCAAAGGCAATCGAGTAATTCCTGTGTCTCTTCCCTGTTTATGCGTCCACTATCAATGTCATCTTTGAAATAGGGCCAGAGGTACTGATCCATCCTGCCGGGATTATAGCTGGCGGCATTCTGCTCCATAAAAATGCATATCTGGTAAAAGTAAAGTGACTGCAGGGCTTCCCTGAATGTTTTGGCAGGATTGGCAGGGACATTTCGGCATACATTAGCGATCTCAAGCAGCTCATCTCGTCTCTTGTCATTCTCTTCTAAAGAGGCGAGCCTTTCTGCCTCTTCGGCATACCGGGAAGCCAATATTTTTATGCCATCGGCCACTATCAGCAGAGATCTGAGATAGTAATCCTTTTCATAATCGCCAGGGACTGTAAGATCAAGTTTTGCCCTTCTTGTTTTAACCGACTTTTCTATTCCGGAAATGCCCTCACGAAGAAGCCATTCATAGCCGGCTGTAGTCTCACCAAAGCCCCGTACAGCTTTTCTATTAATATATATTACACCATTATCCCGCAGCTCTCTGGTGTCATCAGGGATCTGAGCCAGCCATTCCTCATAGTTTGATTTTCCCTTCCAGTACGGCTTGATCTCCTGCTCAAACAGTTGTCGATCTTCTTCATTAAGGTAAAAGGGGTCGTATGGTCGTTCAGCGATAGTGTCAAGTTCATCATTAAGTACTGACCAGCAACTGTCAGCGCAGAGAATGCCAGCCCTGATTTTACTGCCTGAGCAACCGACAATCAGTTCTTCATCCCATATTTTTACAGTTTTTTCCCGGCACTGTTTATTAAAAGCTCTGGCTTTGCGTACAACGAGAGGTTCACCTTCCGATTCAATAAAACCCTCTGTCAGGATCCTTGCATTCTCAAGATCCATTTCCGGTTGGGCTAATATTACCCTGTTTTTTAAACGCCTTACGCGACCCAAATAGTCTGGTGTCCTTGCCAGTGTTATGATTTTATTTTGACCATTCTTCATAAACGACCTCCCGACTACCTACAGTAAGTATAAAATGATAAAAATCACTGCTTGAATTTTGAGACTAACCTGCGTAACGGCTGCAATCTATGACCATACCTGGCCTGTACCCAATAGATAGCTCCACCGAAATAGTGTAATACTGCAAGAGTGATAAAACAACGGACACCGGGGCCGCCACGCAGATTTCCAATCGGGATAAATTTAGAGAAAAGAGCAGTTCTTCCAAGCCGGGAGATCTCGTTTCCCCTTAAATCATACCTTTTATTTAAAATAGGTTTCATGAATTCAGACGTTCCCGAAGATGGTTGAGGAAACATTTTGTCCGTAAAAATGGATTATACCGAAGTTGGAAATGCGAATATTCCCAGAGTGCTTTTTTCTCTTTGGGTAAATCTGCCTTTGGTTTTTTATTGCCGTGAAAATCATCGAGATGATTCTGATGCCTGATATTGGCAACCTCTGCCGCCCTTGGAAATGCAAGTTTGCTGATCAATTGATAATTCAACCAGGGTTTATAATCTTCAAGGGAATATCCCAGCAGGGCTGAGGCGGCACCATACCTCCCTGCAGAATCGATAATTCCCTGTTGCAATGGTGCAAAGTGCCGGTCCTGCTGCTGCTCTGCCCTGCCGATTTCATCATCAGTCTCCCTGAAGTCAAGCTCATATCCATCTTCAGTTAATCTATAGCCATTCAAGGTAGGAAAAGGTGCCCTGCATGCCTCCTCAAAAAGATCACGGACATATAAGAGTGTACTCGCGGCAAGGTCAAATCTGTTTTTATCGTAGACTATACCTTCAATAAAGTTCTTTTCGCTTGTCGGATAGGGAATCCCGCGGGTAGCACCAAATAGATAGCCAAAACATTTTGGGCAATCACTTCGATGCTGTATGGCTTCATAAAAAAAACGTGGAATAGTACCCAGCCATCCGATATCAACAATAGCTGCATTCTCATGTTCAAAAAAACCTATATCCTCAAGATAGAGCTGCAGTGCCTGATTAGCCGGCAGAGCTTGCCTTTTCACCTCGTTCTGAAATGCAATGCTTCCCAGCATCGCATCAAATTTTTTACTGTTTTCCTGGTTATATCCTTCGTGTTTATGGCTCAGACAACTATCCAGTTCAAGTCCATAATCCCGCAAATGAGCAACAAAGGGTGAGGTTTCAAAATTGAAAATCCTGCAGACATCCCGAAAATCACGATTGCCTGAGGGAAGAAATGCAATACCCGCATTAATTTTAGTCAGCCCCTGATAAGCACAACACGCTCCCGCCAAAGCCATTCTACTGACATAAAGGTATTCAATATCCGGCAGATCTGTTGAGGGATAGAGAAACGGAACTGCCTTTTCCCAATACTGTTTAAAAGTCCACCCTTCTCTTGAAAGAAAAAAAACCTTGCCGATAGAATTCTTTTTGCAACGTTCAACAATCTCCTGTACAAAACTGCCTATAAGAACTCCCAGGAAGTTATAGCCTTCATTATAGAGATCAGTTTTTTTGCCGTTCTCTCCTTCAAGGGGAGCCATAAGTTGCTGCAAAGCACGCCCTCGCCAGAATGGTCGCCCGTCACTATAGTTTATATGTCGCTTAACTATCGCTTTGCGTTGATCCTCACCTGGGTCATGAATAATCAAAGCATCAAT
>JAUVON010000340.1 GCA_030599175.1 Desulfobulbaceae bacterium
CTTGGTCTTTGCTGCTTCAGATTTACCAGCCTCATTTGCAAGTTCGCTATAGCTCGTCCATCCATCCTTGTCACCCCTGACCAGTTTGATCTTAGGGCTGACGTTGGTCAATTTTAATGCCTCATCAATAATATCCACGTATATTTCATCAGCAAGGATAGACTCGGGAGGATAGGTTTCAAACCTGAATTGAAGTTCTCTGAGGGTCATTGTAGTTGCAGTAGGAACTGCAACCAGTCCTCCTTTGATACAGGCATAACTGGTAAACCAGGTTTCCGGGACAATAGGCATCATCATGTACATATTGTCTCCCTTTTCAACGCCGGATTTTCTTAATGCGTTGAGGCACTGGTTGCCACAGGCAGCAAACTCGCTGTAGGTATATCTGCTGCTTTCCTTGGTTGCAATATCAGCCCAGACAAATGCCTGATGGTCTCCTCTTTCCTTAACATGGAGTCCTTCAAAAATCTCCTCTGCCCAATTGAAATACTCGGGGAGATCCATAGCGTTAAGTTTTTCAAAAAAGGTTTTTGCTGTGTCCCTCTTCAGGTCATTGTCATCCATCAAGTTAAGGTCCATTACTTCCTTATAAAGACTTTCCATACCCATAAATGACTCCTTACGATTCGATTTTAAAAAAATTACCGATGCCATACCACAACTGAGCGCTCGGTCGGTTTGTTTCCCGCACTAAATAATATATATATATATTTGTCAAAGGATTTTTTTATCAAAGGATAAATCAATCGGTTACTAGATCTGGGTAGTACTGTAATATTTTGAAAAACTATTGTGATTCCGGCAGGCAAAGCCTTGACTGTTTGAAACCACAGAGGATCAGGAGAGCACAGAGAAAGAAAAAAGAGATTCTTTCTCTGTATTCTATCTGCTCTCTGTGGTGAGGGAATGTGTTTTTTGGTTGCGGGCATCGCCAGGGTTAGATTATACCGGAGAAGGTGCTCTGTTAATAAAAAGATTGACAAATATATACTTGTAGGTCAACATCTAAAAAAATGATTGAGCGCTTGGTCGGTTTTTGTTTGTCGTTGGTTTTGTGACTTTTTTGGGCCGTGTTGTTGCTGGTAACCATTATCTGCAACTGTTAGTACTGATGGCGTCGTAAAAACTCTAATACGACAAGCTGGAAAACTTTTTAGTTACGCTGGATAAGTGCCATGGAAGTATAGTTAACGACGCAATTTTAAACGACCTTCTTGGAGTCGAAGTCTACGCTTATCTCTTGATTTTTATTACAGAAATTCTGGAGTAAGGCACTAATGTTAAATGAGGGAGCAGAATATGCAAGAAGCAGTAATAGTCAGCGCGGCAAGAACACCATTTGGGAGTTTTGGCGGATCGCTAAGTAAAATTGGTGGCACAGATCTTGGTGCCCATGTTATACGGGAAGCTGTCACTCGTGCCGGGATTGACGATAAAGTAATTGACGAATGTATTATGGGTATGGTGCTCCCTTGTGGCTACGGACAGAATCCGGCGAAGCAGGCGGCTATAAAAGCTAAGCTACCTCAAGAAGTTGAGGCGATAACGGTTAATAAGGTCTGCGGGTCTTCCCTGAAAAGTGTAATGCTGGCTGCTCAGGCTATTCAGTGCGGAGATGCAGATGTCATAGTTGCCGGAGGCATGGAGAATATGAGCTTTGCTCCCTATTATCTTGAAAAAGGCCGTTGGGGGCACAGGATGGGACCTGGAAAAATCGATGATCATATGGTTCATGATGGTTTGTGGGATGTAGTCAACGATTTTCATATGGGTATGTCCAATGAACTCAGTTGTGAGAAATGGAGCGTCAGCCGGGAAGATCAGGATCGTTTTGCAGAGGATTCTTACAACAGGGCGTTAAAAGCAATTAAGGAGGGAGTCTTTAAAGAGGAGATAACGCCAGTTTCCATCCCTCAGAGAAGGGGGGAAGCAAAGATCTTTGATACAGACGAATGTCCGGTTGGAACCAGTTATGAAAGTTTACAGAAAATGCGGCCGGCATTTAAAAAAGACGGGGTCGGCACTGCCGGTAATGCATCAATTATCAGCGATGGTGCTGCTGCTGTCGTGATCATGAGCCGTGCAAAAGCTGAAGAACTGGGCTGCACTGTTATGGCATCAGTCGGGGCTCAGGCTTCTACCGGGATTGAGCTTAAATATGTGCTCATGGCACCTATCCTTGCAATTCCAAAAGTATTGAAAAAAGAAGGTATTTCTCTATCTGATGTGGATCAATTTGAAATCAATGAAGCGTTCAGTGGAACTTCAGTTGCAATTAATCGGGTCTTGGAGCTTGATACCGATAAGGTCAATGTGAACGGGGGCAGTGTTGCGATCGGGCACCCCATTGGGGCCAGCGGTGCACGATTGCTTACAACTCTGCTCTTTGAGATGAAAAGAAAGGATTTGAAATGTGGTCTTGTCTCGCTCTGTCTTGGTGGGGGGGAGGCGGTTGCCATGGTACTAAACAGATAGAACCACTAAGGCTAATAGGCTGAAGGTACTTAGGCTGTTAGGGATAGAACACTAACTGATTTGAAGAATAGAGATAAATCAGCCCAAAAAGAGGAATAAAAGCATGCAGGTAAAGAAATTTGGAGTAATAGGTTCCGGTCAGATGGGAAACGGGATAGCTCAGGTAGCCGCAGCAAGTGGACTTGAGGTTGTGATGAGTGATATTTCCGCCGAGTTTACCGCTAAAGGTGTGGCGAATATCGAAAAAAACCTTAACTGGGCAGTAGGAAAAGAAAAAATCAGTGCGGATGAACGGGGCGCAATTCTAGGCAGGATTACTACAACAACTGAGCTGTCAGATATGGCGACCGTTGATTTTGTAGTTGAAGCAGCGGTTGAAAGAGAAGATCTGAAATTTAAAATCTTTCGAGATCTTGACTCGATCTGTCCTGATCATGTTGTTCTCTCCACTAATACCTCTTCGATTCCTATTGGCAGAATTGCCTCCCAGACAAAGCGGCCGGAAAAAGTGATCGGTATGCATTTTATGAATCCGGTTCCTGTAATGAAATTGGTGGAGATCATCAAAGGCCTGGCGACATCTGACGAGACCAGTAAGGTAACCTATGATTTGGCCGTCAAACTAAATAAGGTGCCAGTGGAAGCAAATGATTTTCCTGGCTTTATTAGTAACAGGGTTCTTATGCCGATGATAAATGAGGCCATTTATGCCCTGTTTGAGGGCGTGGGTACCGTAAAGGCCATTGACGATGTCATGACCTTAGGAATGAATCATCCAATGGGGCCC
>JAUVON010000375.1 GCA_030599175.1 Desulfobulbaceae bacterium
GAGAAGCATTGGAAACAGCACATAAACTCGACACCATCGTTCTTGATAAAACAGGGACTATTACCCGGGGTGAACCCTCAGTCACAGATATCGTAACCCATAACGGCTTTAATGCCGACCGACTGCTGTCACTTGCCGCTTCAGCTGAAAAGGGTTCAGAGCACCCTCTCGGGGAAGCAATTGTTAAGGAAGCTATGCAAAAAGGCCTTGAGTTTGTCAATTTAGAAAACTTCAACGCTTTACCTGGTCATGGCATTTCTGCTGAAATAGACAAACTTGAGATACTGCTTGGAAACCGCAAACTAATGAAAGACAAAAATATATCTTTTGCCACACTGGAAGACCGGGCGTCAGAGCTGGCCCTACAGGGAAAAACACCGATGTTCATCGCTGTTGGGGGCAAGTTCGCAGGTATCATAGCGGTCGCCGATACCGTAAAGAAAAACTCACCTGCAGCTATCCGCGCCCTGCAGAAACTCGGCCTGAATGTTGTCATGCTGACTGGAGATAACCGTCAGACAGCCGAGGCCATTGCCGGAATTGTCGGTGTTGACCGTGTTGTGGCGGAAGTACTTCCCGACCAAAAAGCCGCAGAAATAGCTGCGCTCCAAAACGAGGGGAGAAAAGTCGGCATGGTTGGCGACGGTATCAATGATGCTCCGGCGCTCGTCCAGGCAGACGTCGGAATTGCTATTGGAACAGGAACCGATATAGCCATCGAATCATCCGACATCACCCTGATCAGCGGGGAGCTTGATGGTGTAGTAACCGCCATATCTTTGAGCAAGGCCACCATCCGCAACATCAAGCAGAACCTGTTCTGGGCCTTTGCCTATAATACGATCCTGATTCCAGTAGCTGCAGGTATTCTCTTCCCGTTCTTTGGCATTCTTCTCAACCCGATGTTTGCTGCAGGAGCCATGGGACTTTCATCTGTGACTGTGGTCACAAATGCTCTGCGTCTTCGCAGGTTTAAAAAACCTGTATCGGCATAACCAATTATCGTCAGGAGGGAAAAAATGAACGCATTTACCATAATCAGCAAGCAAGTAAAATATGAAGGAAAAGTAAATAGTCGGAAAAATCAAGCACTCCCGATTGGTATTATCGGATCTTCCCTTTTAATTCTTGTGTTTCTCCTGGTTGTCGTACTGGCAAATGGAAGCGCCGCTTTTGCATTCTCTGAAATAAAGCGCCTCTGGTACTGGGTACTACTGCTCTCTGCAGGATTCGGATTGCAGCTTGGACTTTTTATCCATATCCGATACATGATCAGAGAAAAAATGGTAGGCGCCACTGCAGAAGTGGCTGCATCAGGTGCGGTATCAACAGGATCTATGATCGCCTGCTGTTCTCATGGGCTGGTTAATCTCCTGCCGGTATTCGGTATCTCTACTGCAGCCGTGTTTCTTGCACGTTATCAGCTGCCTTTCATCCTTTTTGGTGTATTTTCGAACCTGGTGGGGATCACGATTATGATGGGTCTTGCCCAGAAAAACGGCATCACTTTCAGCAACCCATTACTTCGTTTGCTCGCCAAACTCAATATGAAAATCGTCAGACTATTCCTGATCATTTCCGGCAGTATTGCAATAGGAATTTCTATACTGGTTTCATAGGTCGTTGAAACTCTACTATCATCACGAACAAGGAGTCCAAAATGAATACCTTACAGGAATCACTCAACTGGCTATCCAGGAGGTCATTAACTCAGCTTTTGCTGACTGGTATTTTCATAGGTGGAGGATATATCCTGTGGGGCCGTTATCAGGAGCAACTCTATGTATACCTGCCATACATCTTTCTCCTGCTCTGCCCTCTGATGCATGTTTTTCTCCATAGAGGGCACGGGAATCGTAACGAGCAAGGTGAAGAACAGGAATAGCTATGAGAACACAGAAGAAATTTAAAAAACGAACCGTATTTTTCTTTGTTATTCTGTCAATTTCTTTGGGTATAATTTGGCAGAACCATATAAGACCAAATTTCTTTGGTACAGATGGGGCAGTGGTGACAGAGATACTGTCACCTTTAAATCGTCCGGTTGCCCCTGATTTTTCTCTATTTGATCTTAACGGCAATGAAGTACACCTGCGTGACTACCGTGGGTCGGTGGTGTTTTTGGGCTTTTGGACAACATGGTGAGGTTGGTGCAGGAAGGAGATGCCTTCCCTGGAAAGTCTTGAACAAGAGTATAAAAATAAGAAATTAAAGATTCTGCTTATTAACGCCAGGGAAACGAAAGATCGCGTTGATTCCTTCATCAAAAGCAATAGCTACACCTTTACCGTACTGTTGGACAGTAAAGGAACGGTTAGTGAAAAATATGTGGTACTGGCCCATCCGACAGCATTTCTTATCGATAAACAAGGTCAGGCTGTTTTCCGGACTATAGGTTATCACGATTGGAACACAGAGAAGGTGCATGAACTATTTGATGAAGTAATCAGAGAATAATGGCGTCGTAATAAGTCCAATATCGGACTTTTTACGACGCCATCAATTGTGACAAAGAAAATTCAATCCTATTGTGTAGATAGATCTTCCAAATGGGCAACAACCGCTGTTGTATCATCGAGTGCTTTGGATTGTGTTGAACTATCGATTAGTTGTTCAACACTACCAGAAACACTGTTAGTAGACGATAAGATTTCAGCAATCTTGATATCTGAGATCGCTCTGTATAATCCATCTGTACACAAAAGGATTTTGTCTCCGGGAGATAGTGAAAATATGCCGCTATCAATCCCCGTATCAATGCAGCCGACACATTGGTCGAGGACATGGGCCATCGGGTGAACAGCAGCCTCAGCAATTGGAACATCACCACTGTCAATCAA
>JAUVON010000111.1 GCA_030599175.1 Desulfobulbaceae bacterium
GAACGGGGATCAAAAGGTGTCGTTTCAGTAAAGTATCCGGTTTCCCCGAGAGACCCGTACACCTCATCCGTACTCACATGCAGAAAACATGGTTCCTCAACCTGCGAGCCACCCCCGATCCAGAATTTCCTGGCCGCCTCGAGAAGAGTAAAGGTACCTACAATATTTGTCTGAACAAAATCTGCCGGACCGGTGATCGATCTGTCTACATGGGATTCGGCTGCAAAGTGGATAACGGTATCTATCTTTTCAGCGGAGAAAATCCTATTTACAGTGGCAGCATCGCAGATATCACCCCTGATAAAGGAATAATTTTCGTCCTCAGAGATACTCTGCAGGTTCTTTAAATTACCGGCATATGTCAATTTATCGAGGTTGACCACCCGCCAGGCAGGATATTTATTGCGCAGCAGGTGAATAAAGTTTGCACCGATAAAACCACATCCGCCGGTTACAAGTACGGTTCGTCTATTCTTCATCTATTTCGTTTTCTATTTGCATTATAATGAAAAGAGCCTATCTTATTTTGGTTTTCTCTGCCTGTTCTTATAATAGGTTCAACACATAAATCAAAGCCAAATCTAATCCAGCCATGAGCAAACAACTCAACAGGGAAATAGCCAGACGGCGAACCTTCGGTATTATCAGTCATCCCGATGCAGGCAAGACAACACTTACTGAGAAACTGCTCCTTTTTGGTGGCGCCATCAATATGGCAGGCGCAGTCAAATCGAGAAAAGTCGAAAGGCACGCCACGAGTGACTGGATGGCCATCGAACAGGAGCGTGGTATTTCCGTCACCACTTCCGTAATGAAATTTACCTACAAAGATTTCGAAGTGAACCTGCTCGATACTCCCGGTCACCAGGATTTCTCGGAAGACACCTACAGGGTTCTTACTGCCGTCGACTCCGCCATCATGGTAATCGACAGTGCAAAAGGTGTCGAAAAACAGACCGAGAAGCTGATGGAAGTATGTAGAATGCGCAATACTCCAATCATCACCTTTATCAACAAACTTGACCGGGAGGGTTTATCTCCCCTCGATCTTATGGAGGAAGTTGAGGACAAACTGCAAATAGAATGCACCCCACTCTCCTGGCCCATAGGCATGGGAAAAACATTTAAAGGGGTATACAACCTCTACCATAAAACCCTGCATCTCTTCACTCCGGGGCAGGCGACCCTGAATCAGAGAGGTGTCCTAATTGATGACCTGAATGACCCGAAGGTTGACGAATTGCTGGGCTCCCAGGCAACGGAGTTACGGGAAGATATCGAATTGCTTGAAGGAGCTGCCAACCCTTTTGAATATGACCACTACCTGGGTGCAAGCCAGACACCGGTCTTTTTTGGCAGCGCAATCAACAACTTTGGAGTTCAGGAGATGCTGGACTGTTTTGTAGAGATGGCGCCGCCCCCGGGTGTGCGGCTGGCTACGACCAGAGAAGTTGACCCTGGAGAGGACTCTTTTTCCGGTTTCGTTTTTAAAATCCAGGCAAACATGAACCCTGCCCACCGCGACCGAATTGCTTTTTTTCGTATATGTTCCGGCAAATTCACCCGAGGGATGAAGGTTAAACACCATCGCCTCGGCAAAGATATTGCCCTTTCAAATGCCACAATATTCATGGCCCAGGAGAGGGAAAACGTCGAAGAAGCATGGCCGGGTGACATCATAGGATTGCACAATCATGGTACCATCAAGATAGGTGATACCTTTACGCCAAAAGAGGAGCTGAAATTCACAGGCATTCCTAATTTTGCCCCCGAACATTTCCGCCGGGTTCTACTAAAAAACCCCCTGAAAATGAAACAGTTACAGAAGGGATTGACCCAACTGGCAGAAGAAGGTGCAATCCAGGTCTTCCGCCCGCTTATCGGCTCAGATTACATTATGGGTGCTGTGGGAGTGTTGCAGTTTGAGGTAACAATGGCCCGCCTGAAAAATGAGTATGGTGTAGATGCCATTTACGAAGGAGTGGACTACCAGGCAGCCCGCTGGGTGCACTGTGATGACAAGAAAGCCATGGCGGAATTTGAACGGAAGAACCAGAACTCCCTTGCCAGGGACTCGGAAGGTTTTTTAACCTACCTGGCACAAAGCGAATGGATGCTCAACTATTTCATGGAAAAATGGCCGGACATTATTTTTAACAAAACGCGGGAAAATATATAAGGGGAGTGGATTGTTCAGACTTTTTCACTCTCATCAACAAACACCAGAGCATGTCCTTCGGTCAAGGCCTGGGCGGTCTTGCGTCTGGCAACAGTAATTATACGCTGAATCGTCCCTCTGGAAACTCCCATACTTCTGCCGGCCTCTTCCTGGGTCATTGCTTCGCTGTCACATAGCCGCAAAGCTTCCAGTTCATCCCGATGCAGGTTGATCTGCTTGAGTTCAGGTAACGGGGTACCCGTGGGTTTAAAAGCACGCCCACAAAACTCCCCCCGACACCTTCTGATTTTCTTTGGTCTTGGTGACATGATCTCCAGCTGTAAAAAAGAATATTGAGTGCATATGCTCAATAACCTGAATTACAGCCATTGTCAAGTACACGGTAGTCTTTTAGTGCCTTACTCCATAAAAGCTGTAATAAAAAACAAGTCCGAACAAGAAATAGACAACTCCTATTTTATCAGGTAAATTGTACTGACTACAGGACTCGATTCAATACCCTTCCAACCGGCAGGCATTGCCATTGAATAACTATAACTGACTATGCATTCCAGATTTTTAACACTGGCATATATTATTTTTGTTCTTCTGACTACCACCCTTTCCGGTTATGCCTCCGAACAAAAAGGAGGGGTCACTATTGGGGAGTTGACAGCTACTACAGCCGAAGAAAATCTCATTCTTTTTTGTACTCTGAAAAACAGCTTTACTGAGGAGATGATTGAAATACTCCACAGTGGCATTCCGCTGCATTTTACCTTCTCGATTGAACTGCACAAAACTGCAGAGAACTGGCCTGCTGAATTGATAACTGCACTCACATTTCAGCACACCATGATATTCGACACCCTCAAAGCGAGCTACAAGGTTACAGTGGAGGAAGAAAAGAATAAAACCTATTCATATCATTCCCTGCTTGAAGCACAAAGTGTAATAAATGAGATCAATGGAGCAAAGATAATAGAACTTTCACAACTCATTCCGGACAAACTATATAAACTCATGGTCAGAGCTGAACTCTATAAGAAGACCCTGCCAATGGGACTGCGCGATGTATTTCCCTTTTTTTCCTGGGGCGATGTGGAGACTGACTGGCATAGTATCAACTTCAAGTATTAACACCCATGAAATGAATTTCGCAACGAAGACACCGCTTCACGGTTATGAAAGTAATGTAACCGGGAAGCGACAAGACTTTCAGATAAAACAAGAATAATTGAAATGGAACAGACTCTGCCTGCGGAGAGAACCTCCGATAAAAAGCGATACAGCGCCAAACAACAGCGCCAGAAACGCAAATTGGTCAGGTGGACAATTCTCTTTTGTATTCTTCTGATCCCCATTTTTATCTGGATTCAGAAATTATTGCTCAAAGAAGAACTTGCCTTACCTTTCGACAATAATATTCTCATCTTTGCCCTGATCAATATTAATGTTCTCCTTGTCCTGTTCGTTCTCTTTCTTGTACTGAGATATCTAGCTGAACTTCTTTTTGAAAGAAAAGTCAACCGACCGGGCAGTAAACTTAAAACCAAACTTATTGCCTCCTTTCTCTCACTGACCCTGGTTCCCACTATCCTTCTATTTTTTGTTTCCCTGCAATTTGTCTCCACCAGTATGGATTACTGGTTTAACGCCAGTATCGAGGATTCCCTGACAGAATCACTGAAACTGGCTCAATCCCTTCTGAAAGAGAAAGAAGAGCAGGTAACTGAGATGAGTAAAGGTATTGCAGAACGCCTCAAACATCTCGATATATCTTCCTATACATCCGAAACCATCAGCCAGACGCTTGAAAACATTCTCAGCTTCAATACTATAAACGGCCCCGACAGTATCACCCTTATCACTAATGATAAAAATCTGGAGATAACCGTCCTCGGGCCGGGTCTTCGCAGCATGATCCTGCCAAAGATTCCGTTAAACCTGATACAGCGTGTAAGGGAACAACAGATCAGGAAGACAGTCATCCAGGAGATCAGTAAAGGTGATCTGGTCCGTTGCATAGCAGAGATCCAAGTCGGCAACAAACATCTCGGTGGAGCCATCTTGAGTACTTCCCTGCTTGTAAAAAAAGATCAACTTGTCAGGATGAGAACAATTTCACAGGGGATTGAAGGGTACAGGCAACTCAAACATTTCAAAGAACCGTTTAAATTCTGGCTGCTGATCATTCTTCTCATCGTCACCCTCCTGGTCGTTTTCGCAGCTATATGGTTTGGTCTCTACATCTCTCGCGGTATAACCAATCCCCTGGAAAAACTGGTGCTGGCGACACAGCGGGTGGCAGAAGGTGATCTGGAATTTGAAATGGAGAGAGATTCGAATGATGAAATGGGGTTGCTGGTGGACTCCTTTAACAAGATGACAATCAACCTGAACTCAAGCAATAAAAGCCTCGCTGAAGCCCATACAGCCCTTCAATTCAGTTCGCAGGAAAGCGAGCAACGACGAAGATATACAGAGATCATATTGCAAAATGTATCAGCCGGAGTTATCTCAATGGACGAAACCGGGCAGATTACTACCATTAACCGGTTTGCCGAGACACTCCTCAATATTGACAAGACCCTTTTTATCGGTCTTAATTTCAACGATGTTCTCCCGCCTTACCAGGCTACCATCGTTCAGAATTTTATTGACGAATTACTTGACACAGAAAAAATTACAGTCGAACAGCATATCAAGCTCAATGTACTGGGAAAAAGCTACTCCCTGCTGATCAACTTCACCAGGCTCGAGGATGAACTGGAGAACCCTCTGGGTTTTGTGCTGGTATTCGATAACCTTACTAAACTCGAAAAAATGCAGCGTATGGCGGCTTGGCGTGAAGTGGCAAGACGTATTGCCCATGAGATTAAAAACCCTCTCACCCCGATTCAGCTCTCAGCCCAGCGGCTTCGTCGACGATATCCAGACATTCTGACTGAAAAAAATAGCGTATTTGACCAGTGTACAAGCACAATCATTACCCAGGTTGATGAACTTAAACGGCTGGTCAGCGAGTTTTCTCAATTTGCACGTATGCCCAAGGTGCAAAAATCTCAGAACAACCTGACACAACTGGCGGAAAACACCCTCATTCTCTACAGAGAGGCACATAAGCATATAAACTTCCGCTGCACTGAAACCGAACCTATTCCAATCTTCAGTTTTGACAGGGAACAGATTAAACGATGCCTGATTAATCTCATTGACAATGGAGTTGCAGTTTTACCTGATGGCGGTACTATACACATCGAACTTTCTCCGGATGCAGAGAAGGAAAATGTATTTATCAGAGTATACGACGACGGACCGGGAATATCGAAAGAGAACAAGTTGAAACTTTTTGAACCCTATTTTTCCACAAAAAAGACAGGTACGGGTCTTGGCCTGGCAATTATTTCCACAATTATCTCAGACCACAACGGTTATATTCGAGTTCAGGATAATGAACCAAAAGGTTCTATCTTCATTATTGAACTCCCGCTCCTTAACAAGGAAAAATAGTAGGTAGCCCAAGATGAACAAGCGCATATTAATAATTGATGATGAGATAAGCATCCTGAAATCACTCTCCGGCATTCTGGACGACGAAGGCTTTTCCTCCATCTGTACATCATCTGCAGAGAAAGGGCTTGAAGTGCTGGAAACACGGAATATCGACCTGGTTCTCCTTGATATCTGGCTTGGAGATAATATGGATGGTATGACTGCTCTCGAAATAATTGAAGAGAAGTTTGACATACCAGTCATTATGATCTCCGGCCACGGTACAATTGAAACAGCTGTGCAGGCCACCCGCAAAGGTGCCTTTGACTTTATTGAAAAACCTCTTTCCTATGATAAAATTATTCTGGCAATAACCAACGGGTTACGCTTTGCACAACTGGAGCAGGAGAACATCCTGCTCAAACAGGGTACTGCTCAGCAACCAATTTTAACAGGTGACTCCGAGGTTATAACAGCACTAAAAAAACAGATAGAGATGGTTGCACCAACGGATGCCTGGGTATTAATCCAGGGTGATCATGGGACAGGCAAAGAACTTGTTGCCCAGTCCATTCACAGGCAATCGCTGTCAAGTGCCCAACCAATGATTGAGGTCAACTGCGCTGCCATACCTGAGGAACTCATAGAATCAGAACTCTTTGGCCATGAAAAAGGATCCTTCACTGGAGCACATACCAGCAAAAGAGGAAAATTTGATCAGGCTGATGGCGGCATTCTCTTTCTTGATGAAATAGGTGATATGAGTCTCAACACCCAGGCAAAAATTCTCCGCATATTGCAGGAACAGAAATTTGAAAGAGTCGGCGGCAATAAAACAATAAAAGTCAATGTCCGGGTATTGACAGCCACCAATAAAAACCTTGAGGAAGAGATTGAAGCAGGAAATTTCAGAGCGGATCTCTTCTGGCGTCTTAATGTTGTGCCAATCCAGGTTCCCTACTTAAAGGATCGTCTGGAAGATATCCCTCTGCTTGTCGACTCCCTCATGCAGAATCTCGTTGAAAAAGGTTTAAAACGTAAAGAGTTTACAGAGGATGCCATACAGACACTTATGGAACATACATGGCCGGGCAATGTAAGAGAGTTGAGGAACTTCATAGAACGACTGGCTATCATGTGCACGGAACCAAAGATCACCAGCACCCAGGTGAGGATGTTTCTCAGCCAGGGACATACTGGCACAATCGCTGAAAACGGTTCCTCATTCAGCCACCTTTTAAGTGCGGATTTTAAAACTGCCAGGAAAAACTTTGAAAAAGAATATCTCCGACAAAAACTCGATCTGAATAATAACAACATCTCAAAAACTGCAGAACAGGTGGGATTGGAACGTAGCCATCTGCATAAGAAGCTTAAGGCTTATGAAATAATCAACTAAAAAAGGAATATGTTGCCATGATGTTTCCAGACTATAGACCCAGGCGTCTCCGTAAAAACCAGGCCTTTCGTGCCCTCATCCGGGAGACTCATCTCTCCCCTTCTCAACTCATTTATCCTCTTTTTATCATGCCCGGAAAAAATAAAAGAGAAGAGATATCTTCCATGCCGGGTGTTTTTCGGGTCACTGTAGATCAGCTTAGAGAAGAAGCAAAAGAATGCCTGGAACTAGGCATAAATGGCGTTATTCTCTTTGGTTTACCGGATAAAAAAGATGCCATGGGTTCAGGAGCCCACAAAAAGGATGGTATCATCCAGACTGCTATTAAAGAATTGAAAAAATGTGGCCCGGAACTCCTGGTAATTACAGACGTCTGTCTCTGCGAATATACGGATCATGGCCACTGCGGCTGCCTCATAAACAAAGAGGTGGACAACGACGCCACTCTCGAGATTCTTGCCAAAACTGCCCTTTCCCATGCACAGGCAGGCGCCGACATGGTTGCCCCATCCGATATGATGGATGGCAGGGTGGCTGAAATCAGAGCCACGTTAGATGAAAACAATTTTGAGTCTATACCAATCATGTCCTATTCCGTCAAATATGCATCCGCTTTCTACGGGCCCTTCAGAGAGGCCGCCGACTGTACCCCGCAATTTGGTGATCGAAAAAGCTACCAGATGGATCCGGCAAACAGCAGAGAGGCTCTCAGAGAAGCTGCCCTTGATGTTGATGAGGGGGCCGATATCCTGATGGTAAAACCGGCAGTTGCCTACCTCGATATTATTACAAAGCTAAGAGACGAATTTGATCTGCCCATAGCTGCTTATCATGTAAGCGGTGAATATGCGATGATTAAAGCTGCAGCAGAAAAGGGATGGATTGATGGAGACAGAGTAATGGCTGAGACCCTCCTGTCGATAAAGCGGGCGGGGGCCGATATCATAATTACCTATTTTGCTAAAGACATGGCCAGATTACTGAAAGAGAACCTGTGAGGTGGAATTTTTCTTACGCTTCCAGAAAAACCAGGCTGCACA
>JAUVON010000063.1 GCA_030599175.1 Desulfobulbaceae bacterium
AGCACTATAGGCTGGGAGCTTACCAACATTATTTCCGGAGCCCCGATTGTCGGCATCGTCCTGTCACTGCCGGATACCGGGCCACTGTTCGTGGACTCCCTGTTGAACTCGGATCTTTAGCTGGCCGGAGCCCTCATTCTCATCTATTGTGGGCTGGTAATTATTGGCACGCTTATTTCGGATCTTCTGCTGGTTGCCCTTGATCCGCGTATTCGTATGGGAGGTAAATCCTAAATGTCAACAACTACAACAGCCACGGGTACCCTGAGTGTAGGCGTTGCAACACGTGAAACTAAAGTAAAACGCACCGATACTGCCACCCACTGGCAGTTGATGTGGTGGAAGTTTCGCAACCATAAAATGGCCTTACTGGGTGGCTCAATTCTGGCCATCATGGCGATTCTCTCCTTATTTGCTGAGTTTGTCGGTCCCTACACACCGCAGGAGCGTACCGCAAAATATGCACAGGGGCGGCCGATGGGTTTCCATTTCATCGATGCAGAAAATTCTTTTCATCTACGTCCCTTTGTCTACGCGCGAGTCGCCAAGCGTAACAAGGTAACCCTGAGAATGGAGACAACGGTCGATAAAACAGAAATGTGGCCGATTTCATTCTTTGTTCGCGCAGACAAATACAAGATGTGGGGATTGTTCGAAAGTGATCTCCATCTGTTCGGCTTGGAAAATAATAGACACTTTCTTCACCTGCTGGGTACCGATCAGTTAGGGCGTGATATGTTTTCACGTGTTTTATACGCCACCCGAACTTCGCTGTCTATTGGCGCCATTGGTGTGGGGTTGGCATTTTTACTGGGAATAACTCTGGGCGGTATTGCGGGTTACTTCGGTGGCATGGTGGATGGTGTTATTATGCGGTTAATCGAATTTATCCGTTCGATTCCGACCCTTCCGCTGTGGCTGGCGCTGGCCGCTGCACTGCCAAGAGAATGGACGGCATTGCAGGTCTACCTGTCGATAACGGCGATTCTTGCCTTGATTGGCTGGACACATCTGGCCCGTCGCGTTCGTGGTAAATTACTTGCTCTGAGAGAAGAGGAATTTGTCCTTGCGGCACGGTTATCGGGCTGCAGTCATGCCCGTATTGTGACTCGGCATATGTTGCCCTCTTTTATGAGTTATATGATCGTTGATCTGACCATATCCTTTCCCTACATCATCATGGCGGAAACTGCCCTGAGTTTTCTTGGCCTGGGTATGCGTGAGCCGATCGTCAGTTGGGGGGTCCTCTTGTATTCAGCACAAAATATTCGCTCGATGGTGTTGATGCCGTGGCTGTTGATTCCAGGTCTGGTCGTTATCATTGCGGTCATTGCGTTTAATTTCCTCGGTGACGGTATGCGAGATGCAGCCGATCCCTATACAAAGTAAAGGAAGCGAATATGAACCAGGATACTTTACTGGAAATCAAAAACATCTATATTTCCGTGGAGTTGGATGGACACTCTTTGCCGATCGTCGAAGATGTCAGTTTATCATTAAAAGCCGGTGAAATTCTGGCGCTGGTCGGTGAAAGTGGCTGCGGCAAGAGTGTCACAGCCCAGTCCATCATGCAACTATTGCCCAAGCCGCTCAAGATTGAGTCAGGCGAGATAAAAATGAATTCCCATAAACAGGGAAAAATTATTGATATCACCAAAATGGATCCAAGAGGCGCGGAAATTCGCAAGATACGCGGTAATGAGATTGCGATGATTTTCCAGGAACCTATGAGTTCCTTTTCCCCACTCCACACCATAGGTAATCAGCTTATGGAAGTCATCCGGATCCACCGTAAAGCCAGTAAGCCCAAGGCTAAAGCGATCGCCGTGGAAATGCTGGATAAAGTTGGTATTCCAGGCGCCGCCCGCGTGGTAGATCAATACCCGCACGAGCTGTCCGGCGGAATGCGTCAGCGTGCGATGATTGCCAAGGCTTTATCGTGCAACCCGACCCTGCTGATTGCCGACGAACCGACCACTGCACTCGATGTTACAATTCAGGCTCAGGTATTGACCCTGATGCATGGACTGCAGAGCGAATTCGGCATGGCCATTATTTTTATCACCCATGACCTGGGTGTTGTTGCGCAGGTCGCTGACCGGGTTGCTATCATGTACCTGGGAAATATAATCGAACAAGGTACTGTCCGGGAAATTTTAAAGAACCCTAAACACCCCTACACAGTTAACCTGATAGAGGCGGTACCCCGGCTGGGTCGGCTGGAAGGCCGCAAGGCACTGGTTCCTATCCAGGGAAGTGTTCCCAGCCTTTATGATCGACCGGTCGGCTGTCCGTTTGTGACACGCTGCACACGCGTGATTAATAATCGCTGTGAAGAGGCGATGCCGAGGCTGCTGTCGATGTCTACTGATCATCAGGTGGCATGTTTCCTGTACGACTCAACCGAGGGAGAAACCAGCTGATGGAACCGTTAATAAAAATTCGTGATCTCGACGTGACATTCCCGATAGGTAAATCCGGATTCTTCGGCAAACCTACTGCTTACCTGCAGGCGGTATCGGGAATTTCGCTGGATATCCACAAACGTGAAACCCTGGGTTTAGTAGGCGAGAGCGGTTCAGGTAAAACAACCCTGGGACGCGCTATTCTCCATCTTGAAAAGCCGACCAGAGGTAAAGTAGAGCTCCGCCTTGATGATGAGTATGTCGACCTTGAAGACTTAAACACCAAAGAACTCCGCAAGATATGGCGCCATATGCAGATGGTTTTTCAAGACCCTTATGCGTCATTAAATCCTCGTATGACGGTTCGCGAGATCATCGCTGAACCCCTGGTTGTAAACCGGAAGGGTAACAAAAACGATATCCTGGAAAAGGTTGAAAAAGTTGCTGAGATGTGTGGATTGCAAAGAGATCAGCTCGGTCGATATCCACATGCATTCAGCGGTGGGCAAAGGCAGAGGATTGCGATCGCACGCGCGTTAGCACTGATGCCGCAATTTATAGTCAGTGATGAACCTGTCTCAGCTTTAGACGTCTCTATTCAGGCACAAATCCTGAATTTATTTAAAGAGTTGCAGAATAAACTGGGTTTGACCTACCTTTTTATTGCGCACGATCTGGCAACCGTTGCCCATGTCTGCGATAGAGTTGCGGTGATGTATCTTGGACAGATCGTTGAACTTACCGAAACTGAGAAAATTTTTTACTCACCGAAACATCCCTATACGGAAGCTTTGATGTCGGCCATTCCCGACATTGATCCGGATCGGAAAATGAACCCCGTACTTTCGAGCGGCGAGCGGCCTAATCCCGCTAACCCACCCTCAGGATGCCGGTTTCATACCCGATGTCGTTATGTAGAGCCGCACTGCAAGGAAGTCCAACCGGAACTGAGTGAAATAGTGGAGGGCCACTTTGTTGCCTGTCATCGTGCGGAATCTCTGACCTTACAGGGGGCGATTGAGTAACTGAAGTTTCCCGAAAATGTTTCTTGCCGGTTCCAGGCCGGCTGTGAATGAATCGCTCTGAGGTCTTTTCAAAAAACTAAATGAATCGGAAATAATTTATTCAGGAACTGACCTGCAACTGGTTCATGAAATTACCGTTTCGGTGTCACTTGACCTTCCCGTAGATCAAGAGTTCTGAATTTACTGCTTCGTATAGCTTTATTATTGATCCCGGATGACATATAGTTTCTGCCTGTGAAAATTGTTCGGAAAAAATGGGTTTTAAGACTGTAATTCTGCCAGCGAAGGAAAATATGTTGATTACACCGGTAAATATAGCAAGCCCGGAAGGTGAGGCTGTTGTTAATGGTCTTCTTAATCGTTTTCAGACAGCCGATCCCTCCTGTCAAAGAGTAGTGGAGAAGATAGTCAAGGCGGTGAGGGAGAGGAAAGACGAGGCTGTTATAGAATATTGTCGTAAATTTGATGCCCCGGACCTCAGTATCGAGAATTTACAGGTGAGCTCTGGCGAGTTGAAAGATGCTTATGGTCAGGTTACGGATGAGTTTCTGGAAACCCTTGGCAAAGCCATTGATCGTATCCATACTTTTCATGAACGTGAAATGGAAGATTCGTGGCTGCAGACAAGAGAAGACGGCACTATTGTCGGGCGGCTTGTCAGACCGGTTGATTCGGCGGGGCTCTATGTTCCCGGAGGACAGGGTGGATCGACTCCTCTGGTCTCTTCTGTATTGATGAACGGAATTCCGGCAGCCATTGCCGGGGTGAATCGGCGTGTTATGGTGACACCCCCCAGTAGTGATGGAACTGTAAATCCATATCTGCTTGTTGCCGCTCAGGAGATAGGCATCACCGAAATATATAAAGCCGGTTCGGCCTGGGCTATTGCGGCTCTTGCCTATGGCACGGCAACGATATCCAGGGTTGACGTTATTGTGGGCCCGGGAAATCAGTATGTTGCTGAGGCCAAAAGACTGGTCTCAGGAATGGTTCGAATCGATATGATAGCCGGACCGTCTGAGGTCTTGATAGTGGCTGATGAAACTGCTGATCCTGCAAGTGTTGCTGCCGACATGCTGGCTCAGGCCGAGCATGATCCTCTGGCTCTCCCCATTCTGATAGCCCTCGACAATAAGCTTGCCGGGGGTGTGCTGCAGGAACTTGAACGTCAGCTGCCTTTACTCTCAAGAGAAGCAATTGCCAGAACCTCCCTGGTTAACAGGGGCGTTATCCTGGTGGTGGGGGATCTTGAAGAGGCGATTGAGACAGCCAACTCTATTGCCATCGAACACCTTGAACTGATGATAGCTGATCCATGGGCACAGATACCTCATATCCGTCATGCAGGAGCAATTTTTCTTGGCCACCATACTCCGGAAGCCGCAGGAGATTATATTGCCGGGCCGAATCATGTCCTGCCGACCATGGGAACGGCACGATTTGCCTCAGCCCTGGGGGTAGAGACTTTTCTTAAAAAAAGTTCTATCATCAGCTATTCTGCAGGTGCACTGGAAGGGGATGGCGGCGATATTCAGAGACTGGCAAAGCTTGAAGGGCTTGACGCGCATGCTGCGTCGGTTGCAGTTCGCCTGAAAAAATGAGTTATGATTTTAAGGGACGATTGAAGGAAGGGTTGGATCACCTGGAACTCAGCCTGCCGGACGATTCAATTAGGAGCCTTGAGATTTATTTCAATGAGTTGAAGAAATGGGGCGGGAAGATAAATCTTATTGCCAGATCGAGCAGTGACGAGGAGATTCTTGAAAATCATTTTATCGACTCCCTGACTATTTTGCCTCTGCTTGAAAAAACAGACAGTCACCTGCTGGATGTTGGTACAGGAGCAGGGTTTCCTGGTCTGGTTTGTAAGACAGTTCTGTCTGATTTGAAGGTTACCCTTGTTGAACCACGACAAAAAAGGGTATCTTTTTTGCGTCATATCACCCGTACCCTCGGTTTGCAGGATGTAACGGTTCTGGACTGTCGTATAGAAGATGAAGCGAGGCTCCCATCTGCTTCATCTTTTACCCATATTACAAGTAGAGCAGTTTCCGACATAAAGGCTTTCATGGTAATGGTGGGACGGTTTTCCGCCGGTGGGGCACGGGTTATCTGCATGAAAGGTCCGAAATGGCAGGTCGAAGTTGCAGACACGGCACAGGTTTTATCTGAAACCTATATTCAGGAAGAAGTTATAGAACTGTGTTTACCCTTTTCCGGTGCCCGTCGGGCGCTGCTGGTGTATGCTCCGTGTAGAATGCAACAAGATTGAATAAAAAACAATAATAAAAGTAGAAGGTTTTTGATATGAAAAAAATTGCGGTATTGCAGGGTGATGGAATAGGTTCCGAGGTAATGGATGAAGCTATTAAGGTTCTTGATGCGGCACAGAAAAAGTTCTCCTTTGAGCTGGTCTATAAATACGCTGATGTAGGTGGCATTGCCATCGATAACCATGGAGAGGCCTTGCCTCCCTCTACCCTTGAAATCTGTGAAAAGAGCGATGCAATCCTATTTGGCTCTGTTGGCGGCCCTAAATGGGAGAGTCTTCCCCCAGAGCAGCAACCCGAAAGAGCGGCACTGCTCCCTCTAAGAAAACATTTTGACCTGTTCTGTAATTTCCGTCCGGCTAAGGTATTTAAATCATTGACCGCAGCCTGTCCACTCCGGCCTGATATTGTTGCCGGGGGTTTTGATATTCTCTGTGTTCGGGAGCTCACTTCAGGGATCTATTTTGGTACTCCTAAAGGGCGAGAGGGTGAGGGGGCCGACGAGCAGGCTTTTGATACCATGAGGTATAAACGCTCGGAGATTCAGAGAATTGCCAGGATGGCTTTTGATGCTGCCAGGCTGAGAAAAAAGAAGGTGACTTCGGTGGACAAGGCCAATGTGTTGACCACAATGGTTCTCTGGAGGGAGGTTGTCATGGAAATCGCCCGGGAATATCCGGATGTAGAGTTGAATCATATTTATGTGGACAATGCTACCATGCAGCTGGTTCGCGATCCACATCAGTTTGATGTTATGCTCTGCGGCAATATGTTTGGCGATATTATCTCTGATGAAGCTGCCATGTTAACAGGGTCTATGGGACTACTCGCCTCTGCATCCCTGAATAAGGACAAGTTCGGCCTCTATGAACCCGCTGGTGGTTCTGCACCTGATATTGCCGGCAAAGGCATTGCCAACCCGATAGCCGAGATCCTTTCTGCGGCAATGATGCTACGCTATAGTTTTGGTCTGGATGATGCAGCTGATGCTATTGATAAAGCGGTGGCAGTTACCCTTGAGAGGGGTATTTACACAGCCGATATCGCCGTTGGAAATTCCGATTTTGTGGGAACTGCCGGCATGGGTGATGCGATAGTTACGGCACTGTAATTTCATTCCGCGCAGTATGGATCTTGTTTAGTGCCTTACTCCAGAACTTCTGTAAGAAAAAACAAGAAATTGAGGAAGGTCGTTTAAATTTTTTTTCGACTTGTCGGGTCAGAGGAGTCAATGCATGGCAGAAAAAGAGAATGTCGTTCTTATTGCAAATGAAGCCTCAACCGAACTCGGGTACAGGCTGGCGGAAAGGCTCTGGATCACATTTACTGAAATGGAACGAAAACGTTTTTCAGACGGTGAGTCTTACCATGCTTTTCCTGAAAGTGTCTCCGGCAAAGACTTGATTATTCTAGGGGCGACTCACAATGATAATTCCCATCAGGAGTTGCTGGATCTGATTTCCGGGGGGCGGTACTGGAACGCAGCCTCAATAAATGTGATCATTCCCTATCTCGGTTATTCCACTATGGAAAGAGCCAGACCGAGCTCTTTTGAGCTACCCAAAGGTGTTACCCGTACACGACAAATTTTTCGTGCAAGACCAAACTTTGTTGCTTTTGTGGATCTTCATTCAGAGGCGGTTCTTCACGCCCATGCTGGTGAGATCAGGGCCAAACACGTATGGACTGACAGTCTTGTGGTGGACAAAATCAAGAAGAGTGGTTTGCAGGAGTATGTGCTGGTTTCTCCCGATTATGGTTTTTCCAAGCGTGTGGCACGGCTTGCCAGTTTTCTTAACTGTCCCCACACCGCAGCTGATAAAGATAGATACGATACGGATAAAACCATTGTCAGCCAGGTGTCAAGTGTGGTGAAAGGTAAGACTGCAATAATCTGTGATGATATGATACGCACAGGCGGCTCTATTATACAGACTGCCGAGCGATGTATCGAAGCGGGGGCTGTTGATGTTGTAGCCATGGCCACACACCTTGTCATGGCCGGTGACTCCCAGGAAAAATTTAAAAATAGTCCTGTTTCTAAGATCATAGGATCTGACACCTATCCGGGGAGAGAGAGTAATGATCTTATGGATGTCTATTCTGTGGCACCGTTGCTGGCAGAGATAATTGAAGATCATCTGCATATATGATGGCGTTTAAAAATTCGTTTTTATCAATTAAATGCTTACGGTAGTGCTATTGTTTCAACTGCCTGTGTTCTCACTGGCACCCTCCATCAATACTTTATAAGGGAGAATCTATGCTACTTCAAAAAAATTACCGCAAAATCGTTGGACACTTTGCTCTGTCTGCAGGCATCCTGGTATGTCTGGCCTTACCGGCCCAGGCTCTGGAGAAAGATTTGACCGTTGTGACGTCGTATCCAAAAGATCTTACCACCGCATTTAAACAGGCTTTTGAAAAACAGAATCCCGGTGTCAAAGTAGAGATGCTGAAAAAAAAGACAACTGCCGGGGTAAAGTATATCCAGGAAACTGCCTCAAATAACAGTTCCGACCTTTTCTGGGCATCTGCCCCTGATGCTTTTGAAGTGTTAAAGGGTGACGGTCTGCTGGCAAAATATACAGTGAAAGCAACAGGTATTCCCGATCTCATAGGTTCGTATCCTATTAACGACCCGGACGGATACTATAAAGGTTTTGCCGGATCAGGTTATGGTATGATGTGGAATACCAGGTATCTGAAGGCAAAAAAGATACCTGCTCCCAAAGAGTGGAATGATCTGGCAAAAACTGTTTATCATGGCCATACCGGTATGTCTGCACCTTCACGTTCCGGTACTACTCACCTTACTGTTGAGACAATTCTGCAGGGCGAAGGCTGGGAAAACGGCTGGAAACTGTTAAAAGAAATTGGCGGTAACTTTCACACCGTAACAGAACGTAGTTTTGGCGTTCCTGATGGCGTTAATTCAGGGCAGTTTGGTGTCGGTATTGTTATTGACTTTTTTGGACTTTCATCCATGGCATCGGGTTTTCCTGTTGATTTTGTCTATCCTACGGTGACAACGCTTGTACCGGCAAATATAGCCATTGTGAAAAATAGTCCCCATCCTGAAGCTGCCGCTGCGTTTATCGAATTTCTCCTCTCCGAAGCGGGTCAGGAGATGCTGCTTGATCCTAAAATTCGACGTCTGCCGGTTCGCCCGGAAACCTATGCCAAGGCACCGAAAGACTTTCCAAATCCTTTCACCGATAAATCCATCGGCGCCAAGGTTAAATTCGATGTAGTGAAATCAAAAGACCGATATAACCTGGTTAATTCAATGTTCGATGTCATGATCACCTATCGTCTGGATGATCTGCGGGAAGCGACCAAGGCTGTACAGGAAGCAGAGAAGGCGATGGCTGGTAAGAGCAATGCTGAAGCGGAGAAACTTGTTGCGGAAGCCAGAGCACTTATTGCTGCTATACCCATAGATGAAGCCAAATCTCTGGATGAGGATTTTTCCGCTATTTTTAAAAAGAAAAGGAAGAAAGCTACAGATAAAGTTACCGGTCGTCAGGCAGAGGTTGAACAAAAATGGGATACCATGGTGAAAAGTAACTATGGGGAAGCTGTTAAGCTCGCCAAAAAAGCCAAATCCATGTTGTAGAAATTATCACACGACACAGCCCTGGTTCTCCCCGGGGCTGTACTCTTTTCCCTTTGCCAGGTGCACCATATTATGCTGCGTTTTCGCACCTCCTATCTTGTTGCCTCGTTACTGGCGTTCTTTTTACTTATCTTTCTTGTCGTTCCAGTAGGCAAGGTTATTTATGTTGCTTTTCAGGATAGCTCTACCGGTGCACTGACCCTTGTAAACTTTGTAGATTTTTTCAAAACCTCTCTTTTTCGGGAGTCGTTTTTCAACTCACTCTATGTGGCCGGGATGTCAGTACTGATAGCCAGTCTCATAGCCTTGCCGCTTGCTTATTTTACATCCCGCTTTAATTTCGGCGGTTCCATTCTCATTCAGACCCTTGGTATTATACCCCTCATTATGCCGCCTTTTGTTGGTGCTGTTGCCATGCAGCTCTTTTTTGGCAGTAATGGATCGGTCAATCTCCTTCTGGATCAGTGGTTCGGCATAAATATTCCTTTTATGAAGGGCTTAAATGGCGTTATTCTGGTTGAGTCTATTCACTACTTTCCTTTTATCCTGATAAACCTTTCGGCTGCATTGAATAATATTGACCGCTCCATGGAAGAAGCTGCCCAGAATCTTGGCTCCAGTGGTATGAGGCTCTTTCGCAGAATTGTTTTTCCTCTGGCGATGCCTGGATATCTTGCTGGAGCGGCACTGGTATTTTTGAAAGCTTTTGATGATCTGGGAACACCACTTTTATTGAATGTTAACAATATGCTGGCCCCACAGGCCTACCTGCGCATATCTTCTATCGGTATCTCTGATCCCATGGGGTATGTGATTTCTGTGATTCTTGTTGTTTTCTCCCTCTTTGCCCTATGGGTATCGATGCTCGCCTCCAGAGGTAAGGATTACAGTGGTGGCGGTAAAGGGGTCAGTGGTCTGCTTAAGCGGGATATGCGGGGCTGGCAGAAAGCCGGTGCCTACTGTCTCATCGTTTTTCTTTTGCTTTTAGTTCTTTCCCCTCATATCAGTCTTGTGCTGCTTTCCTTCGGCACTATCTGGTCGTATAGTGTGTTGCCTGACGCATATACCATGGCACATTATGCCGAGGTGTTCGGTACCACTGGAGATTATATCACCAACACTCTTTTATATGCAGGTCTGGCTGCATCTTTTGATGTCGCTTTCAGTGTGGCTATAGCATATGTGGTGTTGCGTACAAAAGTTATCGGCAGGCAATGGCTTGACTATATCGCTACAGGTGCTTTAGCGATTCCAGGAGTTGTGCTGGGTATCGGTTACCTCAGAACCTTTAACGATTTTAATGTGCCAATCATAGACAAGCCTCTTGCCAGCTGGTGGGTTATCATTGTAGTTGCACTGGCGGTAAGACGGCTTCCTTACGCGCTGCGTGCCTGCACAGCCGCTTTATACCAGGTATCTGTTTCACTTGAAGAGGCCGCTGAGAATCTTGGTGCAGGAAAGACAGCAACTGTACGAAAAATTGTCGTGCCCCTGATGGCAGGTGGAATTGTAGCCGGGTTTGTGACCAGCTTTGCCACAGCCGCCGTTGAGTTGTCTGCCACCTTAATGCTGGTTACAGCTGAATCCGATGCACCGCTCGCCTATGGAATATATGTCTTTATGCAAAGTGCTGCCGGTCGAGGACCCGGTGCAGCCCTTGGTTTGATTGCTGTTGTGGTTGTTGCATTCGGCAGTTAT
>JAUVON010000299.1 GCA_030599175.1 Desulfobulbaceae bacterium
TCAACTTCAAGCAAACTGTATTTTTTTGATTCTCTTATAACTTTATACCCGGTCCTGGCAAGCTTCCCTTTTTTCGGATCATTGACAGAATACATTTTATGAAAATGGTTTTCTGCAAGGTATGAAGTGACAATCCCCTCTTTTTCTACAAGCATGCCATGCACTACGGCATAGTACTTTTTTTGAAATCCATGCCACTCTTTCTGGAGATAATGTTTGGCGGCCTCATTTTTTGCAAAAACGATAACACCGGAAGTATCCCTGTCCAGGCGATGAACTATAAATATCCGGTTTTTTGATTTTTGAATCCCTTTCCGTACATAGTCAGTTAAACGATAATACGCTGTATCCTCTTTGACCTTCTCACTGCTCACGGTGAGGAGACCGCTAACTTTATCCACAACCAGAATATCTCGATCTTCATAGAGAACAGCAAGCCCCCTGGGCTGGTATTTTTTTGGAACCTTTTTAAAGTTCTTTTGCTTTTGACTCATCATCAGTTTCCTGCATGCCTGGTTAGTAATTTATCCAATTGATTAGCAAAATATTTGCGATCACTCTGGCTGAGTGCAGGAGGACCGCCGGTATCTATGCCACTTGCCCGCAAAGTATCCATAAAATCTCTCATACTTAACCGATCCTTAATATTTTCCTCCGAATACAGTTCTCCCCGGGGATTGAGCGCATACCCTCCTCTTTCAACCACATCCGCCGCCAGAGGAATATCACTTGTAATTACGAGATCACCGGCGCTGAGCTTTTTGACTATCTCATTATCGGCAACATCAAGACCGGATGGTACTCGAATAAATTGAATGTATGGCGACGAAGGTATCCGCACAGACCGATTAGCAACAAGAGTCAGCTCAATCCCGGTACGCTCTGCCGCTCGAAAGAGAATATCTTTGATCACCACGGGACATGCATCTGCATCTACCCATATTTTCATGCAATCACATTTTTAAAATTTTGCATCGATAGGTTTCCCCCACTTACAACAAGCACGACATTCCTGTTCTTCAATCTATCCTAACACCCATGAAAATGAATTTCACAACGGATAGATCATCTTCTGCTTTCTTTATCTAAAGGCTACAATACAACACCAATCTATGGTATCAATACAAATTCTAACCCGAATAAATTGAAATTTTAGAATGCTTGGATAAGTGCCATGGAAGTACATTCAACCATATGATTTTAAATGACCTTCCTCGATCTCTTGTTTTTTATTACAGAAGTCTGGAGTAAGGCACTAATTTCTGACATTCAATTTACCGGGCAATTTATTCGCAGTCTGATTTCACACAAACCGGTTGCAAGCGGAGAATCATAATGAGTAATATCCTTACGGATACCTATAAAAAGTGGTCTATCACAGTAACCCCCGAATGCAAGCTATGCTCACATTTTTCTTTTACCGTAACCAGTCCCTCAGGATATGAGCAGCACGTCTCAATGGGCGGCGACAATGAAAAACGTGCCTTTGAGAGGGCTAAAGAGATGATCGATATGGAAATTGAATTTAGCCGGGAAAATCCCTGAGAAAGGATCCAGAACTATGGTTATCCAGACAACCACCATCGGCGCTTATCCCAAGCCGGAATATGTCCCTGTTTCAGACTGGTTCCAGCAGGAGAGCACCATCGCCGAAGATCCAACCAGAGCACTGGATGCATCTGATCAAAGTAGTGGACCGGAGGTTGAAAAACTGCTGGATAGAGCCACTGTCGAAGTTGTACGTGAACAGACAGAGCTGGGTATTGATGTGGTCACTGACGGGGAAGTTCGCAGGGAAAACTATATTCACTATCACTGCCGCAACATGGCAGGTTTCAATTTCTCCAGGTTGACCCCTAAAAGCATGCGTGATGGTCAGTGGCTGGTATCTGTCCCTACTATTGACGGACCTGTCAAAGCCGGCGCAGAGTTTCTTGTACGAGATTGGCAGATTGCCCAGGCAGCCACTGACCGACCGGTTAAAATTACCATTCCCGGCCCTTTAACTATTATAGACTCCACTTTTGATGCATATTACGGTGATGAGAGACAACTGGCAGCTGATTTGGCTGTTGCGATCAACCGGGAAGTTCTGCGCTTGACGGATAAGGGCTGCCGCTGGATTCAAATTGATGAGCCGATATTTGCCCGCAAAACTGAAGAAGCACTGGCCTATGGGATTGAAAATCTTGAGCGCTGTTTTCACAATGTACCGGATCAGGTTGACAGAAGTGTTCACATCTGCTGCGGATATCCTGACCGCGTTGACAGCATTGATTATCTTAAAGCTCCTCCCGAAAGCTATATTCTGCTGGCTCCCACACTTGACAGCGCAGCCATCGATGCCATTTCCATTGAAGATGCCCATCGCCCAACTGATTTGAAACTGCTGGAATTATTCGCTCATAAAACAGTCATCCTTGGGGTAATAGGAATTGCACGATCACACATTGAATCAGTGGACGATATTGCCTCCCGTCTAAAGGAAGCGTTACAGCACATCGATTCCAACCGGTTGATAGCTGCTCCGGATTGCGGACTTGGTATGCTGAACAGAGACCAGGTCAGGGCCAAACTGAAAAATATGGTTGACGCCGCAAGAATCTGTTAATTGCTGGAAATATAACATGGAGAAAACATGAAAGACTGGCATAGCTTAACAAAAAGAGTGCTCTTGATGACCTGTTTTTTAGGCTGTTTTGTGCCGTCAACTCTTTGGGCCAGGGAAGAAGACGCGAACAACGGGACGGCTAAGGAACTCTTTGAATCCATCTGGAGCACCCCCAAACTGTATAAAAACAAAGATAATCCCTACATTCAGGATTTTTCTCTTGTTGGTCGCTATCATGGTCAATACTGGCTGTCAGACTCCGGTGACGGCAAGGCTGATGATTGGGAAAACCGGAGGTTTTATTTCGGTTTTAATACCAAACTGTTCAAACAGTTTACCGTTGAAGTCCAGATAAGCGCCAACGAGAATTTTGATCCCTTCTACAAAAGCCTCTATGATGCTTATATAAAGTGGCAACCACCGGAGACAAAATTTGAACTGAGTGTCGGCCGGCTGGACTATGTATATACGGGCATGGAACGTACCACTTCTTCCAAAAAAATTACCACCATGGAAAGGGCCCTACTGGTCAACCAGCTAATGCCGGGAGAAGTTATCGGCATCTATTCAAAAGGGAAAAGTGGTGATTTGTCATATCAGGCCGGTCTTTTCAGCGGCAGTATCGAGGACGAATTTACCAGTTTTGATGGTGGTTTCGGGGCACTCATCGGACTGGGCTATAATTTACCACTCTTTTATGAAACAGGCGCACTTCACCTTGACTATCTATATAATGACGGCGATGAAGAGAACAATGCCTTTAAGCCCTATGAGAACATTCTTTCTCTCTGGCACCAGGGACAGACCGGGCCCCTGGGAATTGGGGTTGATCTCACCATGGGCACCGGCGTTGATGACCAGAGCGATGTTTTCGGCCTGACAATTCTGCCGACTTATGATTTTGCCCATGACCTGCTTATAGGTGGCGACAAGCTGCAACTTGCTCTCCGTTACCATTTCGCCTCAAGCGCTGATGACCATGGCTTAAACCTTGCTAAAAGATATGAGCGGGAAGTTGCATCCGGCGAAGGAGACTCTTACAATTCCTTCTACACCGGATTGAACTATTATATTTATGGTCATAAATTTAAGCTGATGGCAGGACTTGAGTACTGGGATATGGATAATATTGAAGATACTGACACTGACGAAAATAGTGTAAACGGTTGGACCTTTATAACAGGGGTACGCCTCTATTTTTAATCTAATTACCCATGAAACTCAGCCACTATTAACAGCCGTCGAGGCATTGGGGGAGTTCTAACAGCAACGTAACCAAAACGCGA
>JAUVON010000346.1 GCA_030599175.1 Desulfobulbaceae bacterium
GACCTTGCCTAACTGTTCCGGCAACTCGTCAAGAGCCTCAAGAGTCGGAACTACTTGCTGTTTATCATTGGGAGACTGAGTGACGTGAGCGGAAATAATGCACATGGTGTCGAGATCTACAGCAGCCTGAGCATTATACGCCTGCTTAAACCCTTTAGCGGAAGGCATGATCCTGGATTCTTCATCCGTAAGGTTGACCTGATCCTTATCACGAGGCCCTGGCGTTGGCGGTTTCGGCTCCCTGCCTCGAGGTTTTTTGCCACTTTTTTCTGCTTTGGCTTTACGGTCAGCAACCTTTTGTTCATACTCCTCTACTTCCCTGGAGTATCGCTCATTGGCACGCTGCTCGATTTTTTCCTTTGCTTCAGCTATGGCGTCCAGACGATCCTGTCGACGAAGCAGTTCTTCGGGAATATTCATCTCATCAGGAATATCGGACCTCCTGATTTCGAGAGATTGATCGAGCGGCGGCTGTAAATGATAACGAGTTGAAGTTGTGTTTAAAATCAGCATTATTCTGCAATAATTTCAGCGGAGGTTGCCAGAGGCACAGGATTCAGATACGATACTGGGAACGAAAATTCCGCCCTTGATATCCATTCTTCCATACGTCTGCCATGCCCCAATTACAGTTGCCCATATTCCCTGAAGGAATGACCATGATCAACGCAAACCTCGGGTTTGTGACCAGAGACAAGACCGTCACCTACATTTACGGTAGCCTGCCGATTTTTTCGCATGATGTAGATGATCTGAAGACATTTCGTATGATAAGCAGCCAACTGTATGTCAATGGCAGCGCCAGTCAGGCTGAAATATGCCGGGCCTTCGGGGTCAGCAGGATCAGCGTTAAACGCAGTGTAAAATTATACCGGGAAAAGGGCATGGCCGGTTTTTTTGAGAAGCCGAAATGCCGTGGACCGGCAGTTCTCACACCGCCGGTACTGGAACAAATCCAGCTTATGCTGGATGCCGAACTGTCTATCCCTGAAATTGCCCGGGAATTGAGCCTGAAAGCGGACACTCTACGCAAAGCAGTCTCTGCAGGTAAACTGCACAAGCCTCAAAAAAAAAGTCGAGCGAGCGCAGAGCCAACCCTCCGGGATAAGTTGTAAAAGCTAAAGAAGCAAAGCTGATGCTGCTGCGCCCATAGGGATGGGAGCAACCAATACATTGGGAAGACTGGCTTCCAGCCTGTTCCATGAAGGGCCTGCTGATCCGGAATTTTCTCCTTGTCTCGATGTTCCCAACGGTGGAGTGTTGCTTGGAGTTCCGGCCCTGTTGAGTATGGGGTTGCTTCGTCATACAGGAAAATACTTTCAACTTCCCCGGGGCTACTATGGTCTTGAGAGTATTTTTTTACTGCTTGCATTGATGGCCCTTGCCCGTTTGAAAACGATTGAATCGCTGCGGTATTGCTCTCCCGGAGAATGGGGAAAACTGCTCGGCCTCGACCGGATTCCAGAAGCAAGAACCCTGCGGGCGAAAATACACCTGTTAACCCGGGACAATCGGGCCGTGCAATGGAGTGGAGAACTGAGTCGCGACTGGATGGGTATGTTTCCGAAGAGCAGCGGAGTTCTCTATATTGACGGTCATGTCCGTGTATATAATGGCAACCAGACTGAATTGCCGCGTCATCATGTTGCCCGGCAGAGACTCTGCCTGCGGGCCACCACGGATTACTGGGTCAATGCCATGGATGGCCAACCCTTTTTCATGGTCAACAAGGCCGTTGATCCGGGGCTGCTTAGAGTACTGGAGAACGAAATCGTTCCCCGCCTGGAACAGGAGGTTCCCTGCCAACCGAGTTTGTTTGAGCAAGAGGAAGACCCTCTCATTCCCCGTTTTACCTTGATCTTTGATCGTGAGGGATACAGCCCTGATTTTATGGACAGGATGTGGAAGAGACGCATTGCCTGTCAGACGTACCATAAATATCCTGGGGATGACTGGCCTGAATCTGAATTTCAAGAACAGGAGGTCTTCCTGGTATCGGGTCATATTGTGAAGATGAAGCTTGCAGAGCGTGGCACATTCCTGGGTGGGAAAATATGGGTTCGTGAGATTCGCAGGCTGACCAAAAGTGGCCATCAGACAGCGATTATTTCCACTGATTATAAGCGGGATCTTACCACTGCCGCCGCTGCCATGTTTGCCAGATGGTCTCAAGAGAACTTTTTTAAATATATGCGGGAGAACTATAATATTGACCGGCTTATTGATTATTCAACGGAGGACATTCCTGACACCACCAGGGTGGTTTGCCCGCTCTACAGAGAGGCGGACAGGGATGTGAAGAAACTGGCCGCACGTCTTGGCCGGAAACGTTGTGAATGTAACGGTATTGTTCTCTGTGATGATATTGAACCAGATAAGGTCATCGCCTATGAAGAGAGAAAACAAGACTTGCTGGAAGAAATCAAAACCATGGAGAAAGCTCTGGAAGATCTGAAGGCTTGCCGTCGTGACACCCCCAAACACGTCATGCTTTCCGACCTGCCACCGGAGGATCAGTTCAAGAAACTGGGCATGAAGAGCAAGTATTTTATCGATACCATCAAGCTCATCGCCTATCGTGCCGAGACTGCCATGACCAATATCGTGCGCCGGAGTATGCGGCATCAGGACGAGGCCCGAAATCTACTTCGCAGTCTCTACGCGACAGAAGCTGATATTCTCCCTGATCATGAGAACAACAAGTTGACTGTGCGGTTGCATCAACCGGCCAATCGATGCAGCGCCGTCACGATTAAAAAATTATGCTGGGAATTGAACGCGACGAACACGAAATTTCCCGGTACAGATTTACAGCTGCTCTACGAATTGGTATCGTAACAATTTCTCCTGAGATCAGGAGGTCTGATGGTAGACGATCTGGTCCGGCAGGGGAAAACAAGCAAGGACATTTCCGAAATGCTCAATATTTCCCTGCGCACTGTGGAAACCTATCGAAATAACCTGCGGAAAAAACTCGGCATTAATAAAAAGAAAATCAGTCTGCGAACCTACCTGATGACCAATTTTGCCGCAATGTAGGACAATTGGCAAAATTATGTTAAAAAGCGTTGAAAATTGGACACTGATCAACACATATCTATAGATTTTGACTCAATCACTATTTCAGCAGGAAAAGATATCCCTTGGCAAACCTCGGTTTGGGAGTACAACGCGCAGGTTTA
>JAUVON010000145.1 GCA_030599175.1 Desulfobulbaceae bacterium
ATGGCACATTACCTGCTTCGGCCATAGGCAGAGTAGGTCCCGAATTAGAAAGACTCTACCCGGGGCTTCGACGTGGAGCAACTGTTCTTGAGGCAGGGCTGAACAATGCCAACCCGATTATTCATCCACCAATTACGATTCTGAATGGAGCACGCATAGAATTAGAGGGGGAAAAGGTGTTCTTTTATCGGGATGGTGTCTCTCCCGGTGTTGCAGGTTTGATTAGAAAGCTTGATGAAGAAAGAATGGATCTTCTTAATTCTCAGGGTTATCCATCGCAACCGGATCCTGTCACTTCTGTCGAGCAGGGGTACGCATCGAGCACTGATTATTTTGAATGCTATAAGCATGGTCCCGGGTTTCAGGATTTTCGCTGTCCGAATAGTCTGGATAACCGTTATTTCCATGAAGATATCGGTATGGGTCTGGTCATGTTATGCTCTCTTGGTGAATTGCTTGGGGTTCCAACCCCAACGTGCAGAGGGGTTGTAGCCATGGGTGAGGTTCTAGTCGGTGTTGACTATTTTGCGCAGGCTGCACGAACTTTGGAGACCCTGGGGTTAGGTGATTTAAGCGTGGATGAACTTAAGCTATTTCTTGAGACTGGCGAGTTTTCACGTGTATAGAGTAACGCGATTGAATAGCTTATTTTTCCGGATAAGGCTCTTCGATAATCGTAAGTTTTATAAGAGAAGCGTCAACAATACCATCCCGGTGCAAAGCAGCACACATTTCTTTCGCTTTCTCAACCTCTTCAAGTGGAAAAACGGAACCCTTATTCATCTCACAGGGAAGATAGCCATCATCTGTAAAACGGTAGTAACTTTCTTTTGCTTTGATTATGAGCAACTCCTTCATATCGCAGCTCCCGCTGATTTTTTAAGATCCGCAAGTTTCTGCAGCCCTTTTTCAGGGTCACTGTTCTGTACCTCCACCCATTGTTTGAGAGGTTTCAGGGCTGCGCCCGAAAGGAGAAGTTCCCGGGCTTTTTCTATACCTTCCGAAACGGTTGTTACCATTCCTTTGACATAAAAAATCAGTGCGCTGTTGAGAATAACTGCGTCGGATCGTGCGTCATTTCCTCTGCCTGCAAGAAGTTGGTACATTTTTACTGCACCACTCTTTTTGTCCGGATCAGCAGCGAGACCAGCAGCATCATGTTTTTTCAGGCCGCAATGTTCCGGTCCAAATGTTATATCGGATAGTTTTCCTTCTTTAAGATGTATTCCACTGGTTGTGCCGCAGACGGACGCCTCGTCCATGCCCTTAACACTGCCGGAGATCGCCCCGTAGATTACAAGCGCATCCGTATAACCGATTGATTGCATAACCTCTGCCACAGGGCGGAGAAGTGTGGGGGAATAAACACCCCGGACGGCAATTTTAGGCAGGGCCGGGTGGGCAAGGGAAGCCGCGATATTTAATGGGGAGCCGAAACAGATCTGGGACAATATCCGCCCCAGAGCCAAGGGATGAACCCGGGGGCTCATACCGTTGAAAAGGCCAATGCCCGTTTCTTTTATACTGCGGGCAACAGTGTTGACATCGCATTCCATATCAACCCCAAAACATTCAGCCATATCAACCGTCCCACAGGATGATGTGATGGCCCGTGCACCGTGGCGGGCAATTTTCACTCCTCCAGCTGCAGCAACAAGTGAGGCAGCGGTGCTGATATTGAAGGTTTTGAAGGTATCCATCCCGGTACCGCAGTTATCGACAACGTCCATACCGTTGAGGTTCACTTTCTCTGTATCGAGATCATAGACAGCCTGCCAGCCGCCCGCCACCTCGGAACTGCTTTCTCCTTTGGCGGTAAGTGCCGCAAGAAATGCACCTTGCTGCATATCGGTCACTTGATTGTTCAGCACCATTCGGAATCCCTCATAAGATTCCTTCCTGGTAAGGTTTTCTTTTGCGATAAGCCGGGTAATGAACTCTCCCAGCTGTCTGTTCTTATCCATATCCATTGCTTTTCTCCCACGGTAACAGAGCGAACCACTATCCGGCACAAAACGGTGGCCGAATTCTGGTTGTAAAAGATACGGGATGCTGAAAAAGGCGGCAGTCTCCGTACCCGGTAAACAGTGCAGCCTGATAAAAATCAGGCAATACACTTCCAGATACAGAGGACTCCAGTGGTTTACTCTGAAGATGAATTGATATTGAATTCACCCGTGCAGGCAGGCTTTCTGACTCACGAATTATCCTGCAAAGCAGCCGTCTTCCCGGGGTAATCCCAGTGACTCATCTGAAAATTCAGAATATGATGTCACGATCTTGCTGTGACATCAGCTGCTGCAGATTTCGAATACAGCAAGGACTGGCTCGTGACGGATTCACACCGTCTTTCCTTTTACCATGTGCTACGTGCACCTGCAGGCGGTGTATATATTCCCTTTTCACGAGTTTTTCAATATCTATTCCGAATCATATTCCCTCCTCTAAATGAAGTTTAACGGGATAAGCGTGGATGTATGGTGTAATTAAGATACAAAGGCCTATCGAGGTCGACGAAAAAATATTGACTACAAATTACCTGTTTTGTAGTGTCTGTTTTGTTTGCTTGATTTATAAGAGTCACATATGAAGTTTTTTGCTTAGCCATCTGACAGTTAGAGTTTTTTTTCGAGATTGTCAAAGATTGATAAACCTGTAAAAAGCTTCCTGCTCCGTCATTCCCGCGCAGGCGGGAATGACGAAAAAGGCAGCTGAGTTTAGTACGTAATCAGAATTTTAATTGCTTGAAACTGTTTAAAGATTAGCAATGTTGAAAAAAATCAAACATTATTTTGAATACTTTTTTGTTTTCATCGTTGCCCATATGGCAAGGTTAATACCAATCAGGTTTGCACCATTTTTTGGTAACCGGTTAGGAGATATTGGCTATTACTGTGTTCCCATAAGAAAAAAACATGCACTGGAAAGTTTAGGGCTGGCCTTTCCAGAGAAAAACATGCGTGAAAAACGGCGTATTGTTCATAATGTCTATCGAAATCTTGGACAGGTTGCCGTTAATCATTGCCAGTTTCCCGGGATGTCCGACGATGATGTTTTAAAAAAGATCCGATTTAAGGATGAAAATGTTCTCCGGGAGGCTATTTCAAGGGGAAAAGGAATTGTGCTTACGGGGGCTCATTTTGGCGATTGGGAGTCACTCGGCATGGCCATAGCCGTTTCAGGTTATCCGGTTAATGTGGTGATTGCTCCTATTCATAACCCCCATATCGATAAGATGATTACCGAGCAGCGGCATGGAATGGGTGCCACCCTTATTTCCCGAACAGGCATGGCTATACGGCAGATTCGGCAGGAATTAAAGGCCAATCGTATTGTGGCAATGTTTCTGGATCAGGATGCCGGAAAAGCTGGTGTCTTTGTAGATTTTTTCGGAAGACCGGCATCAACCCCTTCAGGCCCTGTAAAGTTTGCCGTGAAAACAGGTGCTGCTCTGGTTCTTGCCCTTTCTTTTCCCCAGGAAGATGGAAGTCAGCAGGTGATTTTTGAAGAGATTTCTACTGCTGCAGGTAACAGGATTGGGGATGAGAGGATTCAGTATATCACCCAGCGGGTCTCTTCAAGAGTAGAACTCCATATTCGCAAAAATCCAGGTGCCTGGTTTGGCTGGCTCCATCGGCGTTGGAAGTCACAGCCTGATTCTATAACGCTATAACCTCAGCTGATGCAGCGATAGGTTTCTCATAAATGTCATCCCCGGGGATGAAAGGTAGTAGTTTTATGGCTGGCGTCTCCATCGTTATCCCAACACTAAACGAAGCGGAGAATATCGATCCTCTTCTGCAACGGATTTTCAAAGTCGAGTTACAGGAGGGGTGTTCCCTTGAAATCATTATTGTTGATGATAGTCCTACCGATGATACCAGAATTCGTATATTGAACTGGACTGAATCTCACCCTGTCAGGCTGGTGTGCCGTAGTAGCGGGGGAGGACTCGCCAGTGCGGTCATGGCAGGTGCCTCTGAGGCAAGTCATGGAATCGTCCTGGTCATGGATGCAGATCTGAGTCACCCGCCTGAAAAAATACCGGATATGATCCAACCGTTGCTTGATGGCAGTCATGATATGGTCATCGGCAGCCGTTATGTTGACGGTGGAGCAACTCCGGAGTGGCCATTCTCCCGCAAGTTTGCTTCAATGCTGGCTACCGTGCCTGCCCGTCTGTTCACAGACGCCAATGATCCCATGGCTGGCTTTTTTGCTACTTCGAGGACACGTTTGACCGGTCTTTCGACTGAAGTTTCGGGATTTAAAATCGGATTGGAAGTGCTCGCCGCAGGCGGTGACAGCTTGCGTGTACTGGAAATTCCTATCATTTTTTATGATCGCGTCAAAGATTTTTCAAAGATGAACAAAGAGGTAATCTTTGATTATCTGAAGCAGGTCGCTCGGTTGAGCCGAATCTCGACAGAGAGTTTTTCTCTTTCACGGCTGGTCACTCTTGGTCTGCTTGGTGTACTGATTGTTAATCTCTTTTTTGCTTATGGTCTTAAAACCGGATTTTCATCTAACACCGCCCATCTCTCTGCTCTCTCTGTTTCCGGAGTGTTTCTGTTTCTTATGTCATTCCGCTTTTGGCACAGGACAAATCCTCGCCACAGTCTCCGCTGGCGCCACTGCTTTGGTGGATTACTGGCATTGACTTTATCGATGAGCCTGCAGGGTGCTGTTTTTCTTCTTTTTCAACAATATTTTTCATTTAGTGAAACTGCGGCAATAATTCCAGCCTCGTTTGTCGGGACATTCTGCTTTCTCGGTATTCTGGTCATCTATATTTTTTCAGGTTTTCATCGACTGACCAATGGTGTGAGGCTGAGGCTTGGTGCAATGGGAGCGATTCTGTTTATGATTTTTCTCAGGCTGGTTTACCTGGGATTGCCGGAATTGATGGAACAGGAGGCGTATTACTGGAATTATTCCCAGCATATGGATTTCAGTTATTTTGACCACCCACCAATGGTTGCCACCCTTATCTGGATTGGAACTGCACTTTTCGGTACAACAGAATTCGGGGTAAGATTGGGAGCCTTTCTCTGCTGGTTTATTACCGCCTTTTTTTCTTACCGCTTAACCTGTCGCATATTTGGGCGTACAGCAGCGCTTGGTGCAATCCTCCTCGTTTCTCTGCTGCCCCTCTATTTTGGAGCCGGGTTCATAATGACTCCGGATGCACCATTATCAGCTGCCTGGTCTGCACTGCTTTACTTTCTCTATCGTGCCCTTGTGGATGGCAGGTCAGCAGCCTGGGTTGGGGTTGGTATCAGTCTCGGGTGCGGGATGATTTCAAAATATACAATTGTGCTGCTTGGGCCTGCAATAATCTGTTTTATGCTTATGGATCGTGATGCGCGACGCTGGTTTATAAGGGTGGGCCCCTACGGTGCCGTATTGCTGGCGCTGCTGATTTTTTCACCGGTTCTTATTTGGAATTACCAGCATGAATGGGTTTCATTTTTGTTTCAGGGTGAGCACAGGGCTGAGGGTAAGCTCGTTTTTACTACCCATCGCCTGATCGGATATCTGGCTGCTATTCTGACCCCGGCAGGAATATTGAGTGTGTTCTACTTCTTTCTTCGCGGCAACCGCTTTTTTAAGACTGCTGTAGATACCTGCCGGACGCAAAATAGTCGCTGCCTCAATCGTAATTATCTGTTCCTGTTGCTGATGGTATCATCGCCCTTTGCAGTGTTCTTTGTTTTCAGTTTTACCAGGGAGGTCAAACTGAATTGGACCAGTCCGCTGTGGCTGGCTGCAGTACCCTTTATAGCTTGCATTGTCATGTCGGTCTGGGGGAAGTGGGAATCGAAGTTCCTGAAGTTCAATTATATGTTTTGGAACTATACCCTTATTATTCTATTGACCACCTTCGTTGTGGGCATGCACTATGCAACTCTCGGACTTCCCGGGATACCTCACCCTTCCCGGCCGTTTCTGACGGGTTGGTCGGAACTTGCAAGAGAGATTGATGCGGCAGTTGACAGAAGTGAGGCGCAGACTGGAAGCAGGCCGGTGGTGGTTGGCCTGGATCATTACCAGATTTCAAGTGGAATAGCATTTTACAGGACAAAAAATAATGCTGACAAACCTTCCTTTGAGAGAAACAGGGGAGTGAAGGAGACTCTCGGCCGGCATCTGTTCGGTTGGAATTCACGGATGTATCGCTACTGGGCTGACCCCCAGGATTATAATGGCAGGGATATCCTGGTTATTGGTTCCAGAAAATCTCGAGTTGAGCATCCTGATTTTCAAAACTATTTTACCAGGATGAGCCCGGTTTTTCCTCTCAGCACTAAGAAAGGAGGGGAAGAGGTGAGGAAGTATTATACACGGTTGCTTTATGGATATCAGGCGGCTACTCTGCCTTGACCAGTAATTTGGTCGTACTTTTCAGAGTATCCAGGACAAAGGAGGTACGGATATTCTGGATGCCGGGAATGCTTGAAAGTTTGTCATTGATAAATGCCGTATAGCTCGGCATGTCTCTCACAGCTACTTTTAGCATAAAGTCCACATCCCCCGTCAACTGGTAACATTCAAGCACCTCTTCAAGTATGACCAGCCGCTCTTTTACCTGCTGCAACGAAGAAATCTGATGCAGACTGAGTGAAATAATAATGATGGCCATCAAGCCAAAGCCGGTCTTCTCCCGGTCAAGGAGGGTAAGATATTTTTTAATCACACCGGATGCCTCAAGTCGCTTGACCCGCTCCAGCATTGCCGGTGGAGAAATCCCTATCTCCGCCGCCAGTTTAGCATTTGTTATGCGACCGTTTTCTTGAAGAATATTCAATATTTTAATATCAGTTTTATCAAGAGCCATAGTAGTTTCTCTCTCTCTCGTTTAACTTTCTTGTCATTTTTAACAAGCCGAGCCGGGTTCAGTCTTTTTGCACAGGTGTTTTGACACAAGTCTAGATTATGGCGCATTGTATCTAATTAAATTAATAATTCCAAGGGAAACGG